>NZ_JBLYNS010000005.1:0-103271 GCF_049310205.1 Endozoicomonas sp. ALC013
ATGTTGTGTTTAAGGGTTGAAAGTGATTAAAGGCAGTTCCTCAGCATGCCGGTTTAGCCGTATCTTCGCTTTCCAGGAACTCCTCGGCATCAGAACGCGGGTCAATCTGCGCAACAATGGGTGTTGTTCGGGGTACTGGAATAAAGTGCTGCTCTTCGCTGGTGTAGATCGCAGGACGGTAAGCCATCCGAATCAGGAAGAAAAGACCGGTAACGCCCATCACCGTGATGAAATACAGCATCAGGCCTTCAGGAATATGGCTCATAAACAGTGAAGCGAAGATCGGGCCGATACACGAACCAAGGCTGTAGGCCAGCAGAAGTCCCTGGGTGCCGGCAACAATATCATCCGGGTGCATATGATCACAGCCGTGGCTGATGGCCAGTGGATAGAGCGTGAAGGTAGCGCCGCCAAACAGAAACAGTGCTGGATAATACAGCCAGCTCTCGTGGGAACTGAGGATCAGGGCAAAGCAAATAGCACAGCCAGCCAGGGCAACCAGAACCAACATTTTACGCCGATCAATAATATCGGACAGGTAGCCTACTGGAAATTGCAGTGCCATGCCGCCAATCATGGTGATGGCCAGAAAGAGCGCTACGGTGTGATCATCACTGCCGCTGAGATCGGCCAGGTAGATGGGCAGCATTGAATACAAACCACCCAGTATCAGGCCACCGGCAAAACAGCCGAGTACTCCGGAGGGTGTCAGTTCAAACAGCTTTCTGAATCCCAGGGTAGAAGCCTCTTCAATTTCCGGTGTCGGGATTCGGGTCATGGCCGGTGGGAAGATCGATAATGACAGCAGAATCCCGATCAGGATAAACGGCATCAGACTACTGCTATCCAGGAAGCCAACAAACAGCTGTCCGATAGCGTTGGCACCATAGAGTGACACCATGTAGAAAGACAGCACTCTGCCCCGGTTGGCGCTGTCGCTTTCACAGAGCAGCCATGACTCAACCACAACAAATATGCCCGCCACCGCCATGCCATTAAGGAAGCGCAGTACCAGCCAGCTGGTGGTATTCTCCGACAGTGCCAGGCTCAGTACGGTGGCACAGAGCAACGCCATAAAGCAGGCAAACGAGCGAATATGACCTACCCGGCAAACAATACTTTCTGAGCGAAATGACCCGGCCAGTAATCCCAGATAGTAGGCGGTACCCATAAGGCCGGCCAGAAAGTCATTGCCATCTGTCGCATTGATTCTCAGGGGAATCAGAGTCGTCAGGTATCCGCTGGCCAAAGCGAAAATAAACATGCCTGACAGTGGCGCAACAAAACGTATCATAGTTTGTAGCCCGATAACGGTGTTAACCAAATGAGCGATCTATTCCGGGTTTTATCGGCCTGACAGGAAAGCGGAATAGAGCAGCTCGAAGGGATTGCAGATGTTCTCAGCAACGAACGGGTTAAGATAATATTAGGGTTCAGAATCCGTTATTTTGAGGAACTCTGCAACTGATCAAAGCATTGTACATGCCCACCCCGCTGGAGCATTTTCATGGGCACCAGGCTTCAATATCTTCTTTGGCACCAGCATTGGCCACTCTTTCAGGCGGCCATTGTCGGTGAAGTAGGGGCGCTTCTCGCCGACCACGGTGATACCACGTTTCTTCAGTACTTTCCGGGCTTCCTCCGAAGCCAGCGTTTCCTGCGTCAAGGTGCCCGGATTCATCCGTATACCTTCACTCTTCAGCCGCTGCACCTCTTGCGCCAGTGCCTTTTGCGTTGCCGGGCTCAGCAGTGATGGGTCATGTTCGTACTGCATCTTTTCCAGCAGCGTCATTCCCGCTGGAATCGCCACCTGCCCCAGATCATACCAGCTGTTATGAATGCCATAAGTGACCCCTTTGTTCTGATCAGCCTTACAGGCCAGGTGGTCGGGGTCTGAACAGACAATAATGCCAGCCTCCCGGGCTGTTTTGCGCCGAACATTGTCATTAATAATCTGGTTCATTCTCTGCATTGGCTCAGTTGTCAATTCAAAGTTTTCAGAGATCCCGGAGCCGCAATGGTCATTCAGACCATAGGCTTTGGTGTAGTCTTTTTTGCGATGATCCTGAAGTCGCGTGGTTATCCGCGCCAGATCAGCCGCACCGTGCATGGCGGCTTCCAGGTGACGTTGGAATTCACTCTTGTTGCCAGACTCGGAGGCAAACTCGCCAGTCAGCTTCGCTGGTAAATCAAGACGTGCAGCATCAAAGCCCGGGGGCTCAGTCACCGTGAATCCGGGAAAATCAGCCCCGACCCCAAAACAACGGATAATGTCCAGTCGATCCGCAAAGCGTAATATACGCAGATACCAGCGCACAGGGTCAGGCAGGTTCTGCTCGTCTTTACCCCTGTTATCGTTTTCCTTGCTGACCATCGCCTGGGCCATATTACCCAGCAGCGGTTCAGGGTAGTGCCCGGTCAGGTCCCGTATGAAATAGCCCGCAGACCTTGTTTCTTCCGCTGATTTGTCGACATCTTCGGCAGCGGCATCATGGTAGATAATCGCCAGTGCCAGAAGTTCTTTTTCTATTTTTTCCAGGCGACGCAGCTGAAATTTTTCCAGCAATTCCATATACCAGAGCCCATTATTCCTGGCCCGCAGAACATGACTGCAGCTGTGCAGCGGTTTCCACACGGTTGGCATGGTCTGTCTGCCAAGGCTCTTGATCACCCGTTCCGGTCCCGGGCGGCGGTAATAATGCTGCAACACCGTCAGGATGGTTTTTTCATTATCACCGACATGATCAGGCAGGACCGGCGGTTCGCTGAAAGCGTTCACCACAAACTGTAACGCTGTGGGTGTCTCAGCTGCCAATGATGTTGGCGATGCACCGGAATCGTTCTGATGGAGCGATTGTTTCAGGCGTGCATTTTCACGCTGAGCCCTCTGGACATACGTTGGCCAATTCCGGTACAGAGGATATGTTTCCCGTTGCTCCCATAGATTATCAAGCCATTTGATAAAATCATTTGGAGAAAAATCATCAACAATCATCCTGCCTTCACGATTCAAAACTTCCTTTACGAAAAAAAGGCTGGTGGATTGGCAAACCACTCTGTTTTAATCCCAGAAGTTTCTCGTAACTGTAAAAACGGGGATCACTCACCAGCTGGATGGCCTGTTGCAATTTGTGCTCAACATCTGGTGAGACGGTTAATTCCGAGCTCAGTGCCTGTGTCCGCAAAGACATTGGCAGCAGATTTAACATGGCTCTGAAATTTTCTGGGGGTATGCCCTGTGAAATCGCAAAATAATCCAGAGAATCCGCATTCGTGGCCAGGTGTTTACTGTCCAGCTCCCCATCAAAATAGACCTGAACAGAACCTGTTCGGTGGCAATAAACAACCAGAGGCAATGATTCAAGCTCCAATGCCTCCTCACACTGACGCTTGTGCCGCAGGGTATCGGCAATATTTATCTGTGCATCAAGGTATACAACGAAGCATTTGATGTCTTCTTTGCCGTATTTGGTGAGCACCAGTTCCGGGTAATCCAGTTCAGGGGTGTCATTGCCGGGTTTCAATTTTGGTAAACTGAACGTTCCATCTTTTTGCAGGTGTCCCGAGGTGAAACGATGAGGATAAGCTCTCCAGGTGACTTGTTCGCCATGCTCTCGACGTCTATGAAACATTGTTGGCAGATCAGGCAGTAGCTTTGCTCGCAGTTGTTCCGGAGTCAAGCCAGGCTCCAGCAGCAGACGTTGAGTAAAAGCATCACATTTATAGACATACAGGCATTGTGGATCAACAATGCCTACCATCCATTGGCAATACCTCTTTGGTATGGGCTTGGTGGGCATCATTCCCCCCGGCAGGACGAGGGAGAAGGGTCTTGGTGACCCCTTACCTGAAAAGTACTGTTTTTCTGTATTTAAATAAATTCGCCGAAACGCCAGACGCCCACTCCTGGCGGCCCACAGTAGCGCTTGTCGCTCAGGCTCCCTGGGATGAGGAGTTCGCCGCTTGCAGTTCGATTTGCTGGCACTCCATTGGCCAGAGGCTGTTACGGACTGGGTGTCAGACTTTGGTTGAGGGCACAGGCTTGCGTAAGTCCCTGTTCCGTAGTCAACATCCATGGCAATACTCCATTAAAACTTGTCCTTCATGAGAGTAATTGGTTGGTGAAAAGTTCCATCACGGCCCTAAGGATCCGGCTTCTCTATCTTTCCAACGGTGTCATAACCGATTGAATTGGCTGAACAGGCCAACGAGTTAAGGAATGGAGCGAGTGGTAATTATGCGACAACTTCTAACCACAGAATTGACAGCAAACAATCAGTCAGACATCCGTAGTTCAGTGATCTTCGCTGTGTTACCGCCATGGATGGTCAACACATGGCCATTGATGCTAAAGGTGGCTGATATGATTGCACTATGATGGGAAGTGGTGGCTTTTTCTTCCCATGATCCATCGCTGTTCAGACCATAAACTTTCACTGTTCCATCGAAACTGGCAGTGACCACATGGCGGCCATCGACGCTAAAGGTTGCTAATCTAATATCGTTACCATTGGAGATGACGGCTTTTTCTCTCCATGATCCATTGTTCGTCAGGCCATAGATTTTCACCGTGCGATCTATGCTGCAGGTGATGACATGACGGCTATCGGGGCTGAATGTGGCATAGTAGACACTTTTGTTATGGGTAATGATGTTTTTTTCTTCCCATGATCCATCGTCCTTCTTGCCATAGATTTTCGCTTTGCCATCCGAACTGGAGGTCACCACATGGCGGCTATCGGCGCTGAATTTGGCTGAGTAGACTGTCTTGTCATGGGAAATGATGGCTTTTGCTTTCCATGATCCGTCTTTATCCTGGCCAGAGATTATCACCTTGCCATCGTCACTGGAGGTCATTAAAAAACAGCGACTATCGGGGCTGAATGTGACTGAGTTAACCTTTCCATTGCGGGAAATGATGGCTTTTTTTTCCCATGATCCATCGGCATCCAGTCTATGGATTGTTGCACTGCCCTTTTTTCTGGTGATCACCACATGGCGACTATCAGAGCTGAAGGTGACCGAGACAAAATGGGAAATAATGGCTATTTCCAGCCATGACCCATCGTCCTTCCTGGCATGGATTTTCGCCTTGCTATCCATGCTGGCGGTCACCACATAGCGGCTATCGGGGCTGAAGCTGGCTGTGTAGAGAAGGTCATCATGTGGAATGATGGCTTCTTCTGCCCATGACCCATCGTCTGTCAGGCCATAGATTTTTGCCCTCTTATCCCAACTGATGGTTACTACATAGCGACTATCTTTGCTGAAGGTGGCAAAATCGACCGTATCATCATGGGAAATAGTGGCTTTTTCTTCCCATGATCGTTCGTCCTTCTTGCCATAGATTTTCGCTGTGCCGTCGTTACTGTAGGTCAACACATGGCGGCTATCGGGGCTGAAGGTGGCTGAGCGTACCCAGTGACTGTGGGAAATAGTGGCTTTTTCTTCCCATGTTTGTTCGTCCTTCTTGCCATAAATTTTCGCATTGCCATCCATACTTGCGGTCACTACATAGCGGCTATTGGCACTGAAGGTGATTGATCTGACTTGCTTATCATGGGAGATAGTGCTTTTTGCTACCCATGATTCATCGCTCTCCTGGCCATAGATTTTACAGGCTCCAGAGTCACAGGCGATCACCAGGTGGCGTCCATCGGCGCTGAAGGCAGCTAAGTCCTTTAAACTATGACAGGGGATGCTGGCTAAAGTCTCTAATTTAAATGCTTTACATTGACTCATCAGTTTAGTGAGAGTGGAAAAGAACAGAGCAGGAAAATAAAAACACGCCTGGCGATCCATAATTGACTTGACTAATGCCTTATCCTTTGTAAAACGGCTCAACCAATTCTCGAGTTGACCTTTATTTTTTGCAGTGAGGATTGTTTCCGTAATGGCCAGGTGTGATGAAGCAATCTGGCGATACCACGCCCTTATCATTGATGCATCTTTTTTGAGCGTGTTGTAAATGCATGAATTCACCTGTGTTAAACGGGCAATATCACGAGTCTGCAAATAGGTATAAATTTTGGATTGTATTTCAAAGGGTAAATCGAGCAATAACGAAAGCTCATCCTTGTCACGAACAATGACTTCCCTGCGCGTGCTGATACCACTTCGTGCCCCTGATTGAGATTGAACTGGTGTTGATGAAAGTGCATCACCAATACCGGAACTACTCTTTATGCGATCCATAAATAGTCGACATTATTTGGCGAATGGTTTTCACGAAGATTTAGCGATAATGGCACAGTCCTCTTTTCTGTCCTGTGCATTGGTACTCTGGCCGTAAAAATTCACCAGTCTTTTTATCCGGCTGCGTCCCTGGGCCATTCGGTAGCGGTTGGTGTCCCTCAGGCTGTATACGCAGCCGCAGTATTCCTGTTGATAGAACGCTTCCCGTTTGGACAGCTCAATCATTCTCTGGCTGCCCCCTTGTTTACGCCAGTTGTAAGTCCAGTAGGAAACACCGGGGTAGTGCCCGGCAGAGCGGATGCCGCAGTCATTGATCTGTTCCATGTTCTTCCAGCGTGAAATACCCAGTGTGCTGGAGATCACCGTAAAGTGGTGTTCATAAGCATAAAGGGCGGTTCGTTCAAAGCGCATATCAAAACAGACGGTGCAGCGTTTGCCCCGTTCCGGCTCATTTTCCAGGCCCCGGGTGCGGGCAAACCAGTTGTCGGTATCATAATCAGCATCAATAAACGGAATATTGAGTTTGTCACAGAACCGTTTGTTTTCATCCTTGCGAAGCCGGTACTCCTCAGCGGGGTGGATGTTCGGGTTGTAAAAGAATACGGTCTGCTCAATACCCGATGCCTGAATCGCTTCCATCACTTCACCGGCGCAGGGGGCACAGCAGGAATGCAGCAGGATTTTTTCAGCACCATCAGGAATATTCAGAACAGGACGTTGATAATTTTCCAGGGAGAGAGGGGTGTTTTTCATGGCAGCCATACCAGTCTGACAGGTAGAGTGTTTACACAACCGGTAAGCATAGCAAAATATTGTCGTAAACCTGCTATCCAGCAGCAGAACCGATGGTTTAATCGCTCCTATTGGTAAACAGCATTTGTAATGCCCCCTGATGAGCCTCAAATAATTGATGGTAGTTTTGACAAAAGGCGTCTTCATTCGGTTCCACCAGTACCTCAATGGAAGGCGCTATACCTTTTGCCCAACCGGGTAGGTAGTACCCTTTGGCAGCACACAGTGCATGAATGATCATTTCTACAGTACCACCGGGTCCTCTGGCCGTTGGTGCCAAGTGCACATACCACCAGTGAATGCGAGGGATTACCGAAAGGTCGCCAGCCATCGCCTGATCAATTAAACCCTGAACATGCTGTAACCCCGGATTCAGTTGATCAGGATCCGTATGGATAATTAAAGCAGAGCGCTTATTCTTGCCAACATAATGCAAATAACAGTCACCAAAAAAATATTCAATTCCATAATTCTTGATTCTGGGGCTGGTCACTATTTGGGTTAGATAAACCTTATTCTCTCCTGCATTACCCACAACCACGCCATAATGTATATGATCAATTTCAAGGGGGTTTAGTTTATATTTGTCAGAGATGTGCTTGATAAACCTTTCTCCTGCCTTGGTTATGTGATTGATAAAGGATTTATTATAGGTCAGTTCAACCGCACGTTGTTTAGCACAGGAATAAGTAGAGTCTAGTGGGGTGTGGGTACAAATGGGATAATTACTCACTAATTGCAGATTATTACGAAGAAGGCCAAATTCTTCAGCACAGTCATTATTTCTGGTAATCTCAATGTGTTTACGAGTATTAATTGCTTTCTTAATTAACTCTTCAGCAGTGATTGTTCTTTTAATAATACTGTCTTTTACCCGATCAACAAATAATCTGAATTCTGAGTTAAAAACATCTGGATCACCATATGGAAGCCAATTATCTCTTTTAACCAGATGATTGGAATTTTCCGGCGGAATCATCAAAGGTGACAGCAATTGTTCATTTTTTACTGGCAAAACCTCAGTTTCTGGCGTTTTTTCAGGGATCTTGCTGGACTGCAGAGGATGGTCCAGGGGATTTTCCAGCCTTTTATCAGCAGTTACTGCTATTTTCCTAAGTGCGCCATTATCGGCTTGAGTGCATTGTTCAGGGGAATTACCGGTGGCATGCTGGATATTGACCATTAAATTTCGATTCGATAACTGTTTTACCGGTATTTTCTGATGTTCAACCGATGATGGCTGAGGGGGCAATAAAGATGACTTTGTCTGACTTGCAATAGGGGGGGGATGATTAATTGTGTTCACAACTTTGAATCCTTTGTTTTAGTGGTTATAAAAAATTTTCTGGATTTCAAGTCATCTTCGGCTTAAAAAATTCTTTTAATGTAAGCTGTCAATCAATCAGTTTTAAATCACACGTATCCTCTGAAGACATTCAAACATTTTTTCTTTGTCGTCTTCGGACAGGTGCGTTGCATTTACTAACCTGACAAAGTCTTGCTGCATGTTATTATCAAACTTTCCTCCATTGTAAAGATATGCGCTGATTTGACTCACGATCTGTTTACCAAGCTCTATCAGCCTGGGCCTGACCTCAGAATCCAGGTCACGGTATTTTTTATTTGCTGGCCTGGCAGAAGACCATTGATCAATATACCCCTGTTGAATAGCCTTGGCCGCATTCATCTGTGCCTGAAAAAAATGTTTCATGGAATCCGGGTCTAAACCAGCATTTTCAGCATCACACATGGCCTTCTTAAGCACCATTTTTTCTCTGGTCAAATCTTCAACAGCCCGATTCTCCCTGACCTTGAATAAGGCTACATCTTCCATATAAGTCAGCCGCTGGTTGATTAACTCAAAGATGCCATGTAATTGCTGATTTTTGCCCGGTAAAACCTCAGTTACTGGTGTTGTTTCAGGGGGGGTATCGGGCTGTAGAGTAAAGCCTGTAGAATTTACCAGCCTGTTTTGTTCAGTTATTGCAACTTTTTGAAACGTGCCATCACTGGCTTGGGCACATTGTTTCGGAGAATGCTTGATATTTACCATTAAATCTGGATCTGTTAGCGGTTTTACCGGTTTTTTTTTATCTTCAACCGATGATGGCGGAGGATATTTGGAATTTGTCGGACTTATCGTAGTGGATGCTTGATTAACCGGGTTCACAGATTCGAGTCCTTTGTTTAAGGGATGTAATAATTTTCTTTGATTCAAACCATTTTCAGGCTATCAGCAATACAGCTTAACAGGAGCTATCAATCAACAAACTAACTATGTTGTCAGTAACTCTAACGGACTGTCATTTATGAGGCAGGTTTCGGCGCACATTCAGTGAGATAAGCAGAATGAGCAAGCAGCAGTGCACAAGGCAGGAAATGGCTGGATTTTCATCGGTGGGGCAGGAATATGGTATTCGAATCTATTGAGCAATTGGCCAGGCGGGTTCCTGTTCAGCCAGTGGATACCGGGTGGCTATATGAACTGGGCGTATCCCTGGATATTTTGCGCCTGGATCAACTTGACCCCGAGATCAGCGGTAACAAGTGGTACAAGCTGAAACACAATCTTATTGCCGCGCAGCAGGAGGGCAAATCGGCCATTCTCAGCTTTGGTGGTGCCTGGTCCAATCATATTCATGCACTGGCTGCGGCGGGTCATCGGTTTGGCATGCCAACCATTGGCGTTATCAGGGGAGAGCCGGGGGAATCTCTGTCAGCAACCTTGACCGATGCGGTTAACTGGGGAATGCAATTACACTACCTGTCCAGAAGTGATTATCGTCGAAAGAATGAAGCCGGCTTTGTTCACCATCTTTTGCATCAATCAGGTTTGTCAGCCCGGGATGTGCATGTTGTACCGGAAGGCGGGAGTAATGTGTCCGGTGTGCAGGGTTGCCGCGAAATTCTGGCAGCCGGGGGCATCACTGCGGGGAGCTATGATGAGATCTGGCTGGCTTGTGGCACGGGGGCCACGCTGTCAGGGGTGGCGCTGGCTGCGGCAACAGAGATGCCACAGACGCAGGTGACCGGTGTCGCCGTCCTTAAAGGAGGCGATTTTCTGCGCGGTGATATTCATCACTACACCGGGCAGGCATTGGCTAACTGGACACTGTTGACGGACTATCATCATGGCGGTTACGCTCGCACTACCGAGGCGTTGCTGTCGTTTATCAAATCCTTTGAGATGGAGACGGCAATCCCTCTGGATCCGGTATACACCGGCAAGGTCATGTTTGCCATTCGGCATTCACTGGCGGAAAACCTGAAGCAAGGCCTTCCCTGCCGGGGCAGACGGCTGTTAATGGTTCATACCGGAGGGCTTCAGGGGCGGCGCGGAATTGATATAAAAATATAAGAGCAATGGTGCAGTGATGAATACTTCAATAGCCCGACAGATTGCCAGAATTGTTCTTGAAGGGTTCAGTGACTATCGAACACGCTTTACTGACATCACCCTGGGGGCTCGGGACCGTTTTCTGAAGGCGGACTGGAGTGCTGCACAAAATGCTGCCTCAGACCGGATTAACCTTTACCATGTTGCCGTCACCGATGTGATGACAACCCTGGCATCCCGGATTGAAGCGTCCTATCTCAGCGACAGTAGCTGCTGGCAGGATGTGCATGACGCTTACCTGGATTTGATCTCTTACCGGACCGACCCGGAACTGGCGGAAACCTTTTATAACTCCATCTACCGCAAGTTGTTCAGGGGCGAAGCGGTGAACCCCCGTCACTGTTTTATTCAGTCGGAATTTGATGGTTTTAAGGTGCACAGCGCCAGGGGCATTTATCGATCCTATGCTTTTAATGATAAAAGTAATGACCAAAGCCAGCAGCAGGGGCTGGTCAGCCAGGTTGGCCAGATACTGGATGATTTTCAGTTTGAACTGCCCTGGGAGTACCGGCGCAGGGATATTCGCAATATTATCCATGCGTTGCAGAAAGCTCAGCCATCATGGGTTCGGCGCAGTAATGTTCGGGTGGATGTGCTGAAGTGGGTCTTTTATCGGAATAAAGCCGCTTACCTGGTGGGAAGGCTGGTGGCCGGTGACGACCTGCAACCGTTTGTGCTGGCGGTTCTGAATAATGAACAGGGTGCGCTCTACGTTGACGCCCTGCTCTGTGAAAACGACAGTGTTAGTGTGCTGTTCAGCTTTACCCGCTCTTATTTTCTGGTTGATGCCCGGATTCCCTCCGAGTGTATTGAGTTTTTGCACACGCTGGTGCCTGAAAAAAAACGTGCCGAGCTTTATAACTCCATCGGTTTCTTCAAGCATGGTAAAAGTGTCTTCTATCGGGATTTTCTCCAGCATTTGCACCATTCTGCTGATCAGTTTGTCATTGCACCGGGTGTCAAGGGCATGGTGATGTCGGTGTTTATGCTGCCTTCCCTGGATATGGTGTTTAAAGTCATAAAAGATCATTTCGCCCCGCCCAAAGATATCAGCAAGGCCATGGTTAAAGACCGGTACTATCTGGTAAAAACCCATGACCGTGTAGGGCGGATGGCCGATACTCAGGAGTACTCCAATCTGATATTGCCCCGTTCCCGGTTCAGTGATGAGTTGTTGCAGGAGTTGCGGCAGGTAGCGCCCTCTACCGTTCTTGTCTATGACGATAAGGTGCTGATTCGCCATCTATATACTGAGCGGCGAATGATGCCCATGAATATCTATGTTGAACAGTTGGTTGACCATGGCAACGAGCAGGCACTGGAAGCGGTGCTTGATGAGTATGGCCGGGCGATCAAGCAACTGGCCGCTGCTAATATCTTCCCGGGCGATATGCTGCTGAAAAATTTCGGGGTCACTCGCCATGGTCGTGTGGTTTTCTACGATTACGATGAAATTATCTATCTGACCGAGTGCAATTTTCGCGAGATACCGGAGGCGCTCTATCCAGAGCAGGAAATGTCCGCTGAGCCCTGGTATTCCGTTTCACCGGGGGATATTTTTCCGGAAGAGTTTCCGGTGTTTCTGTTTCCTGATCTGGCCATCCGCAAACGTTTTACCCGTCTTCATGGTGATCTTTTTACCGCCAGCTACTGGCGCAGTGTTCAGCAGCAGATTTCCCAGGGGCAGGTGATGGATGTATTGCCATACACGCCATCACTGCAACTGAAAAAACACCATGTTGACCGGGCTGCGTCCCGTCAAAAAACAGCGCCTGTGGTTTAACAGGCGCTACTTATGGTGTTCACGCTTTTTTCAGGTACTTGGTCAACAGAACAATTCGGACACCATTGACACGGCCTTCGATCTGTTCAGGATTACCGGTCAAAGAGATATTGCGTACAGCTGTGCCGCGCTTGGCAGTAAAGCCAGCACCTTTGACCGGCAGATCCTTGATCAGCGTGACTGTATCGCCCGCATTCAATACACTGCCGTTGCTATCCAGTGTGGGGGCTGCTGATTCTTCACTGCTTAATCCGGACTCTGCCCACTCACGGGTCTCATCATCCAGATACATCATATCCACCAGGTCCCGGGCCCAGCCTTCCGATGACAGACGGTTGAGCAGACGAAATGCCATGACCTGAACGGCGGGAACCTGGCTCCACATACTGTCATTCAGACAGCGCCAGTGATGAGTATCCATGGTATTTGACTGGTTGATCTGCCCAAGGCAGTTATCACAAACCAGAAGGCAGTGGTCCGGATGGGATGCATCGCTCTTTGGCGGCACAGGGTAAACGCTCAGGTCATTTTTTGAACTGCACAGTTCACATTGAGCGCCGCTGCGCTCCATCAGAGTTTGTTCGGTAGTCATAGGAGGGAATATTTGACCAAATGGAGGGAAGGCTAGTATGCCGGTAATTTCAGAAATCTCCAATCAAAGACTTATTAAACACTACCGTAGCAATTTGCAGTTTTCCTTTGCTGTGTGAGTAATACATTGGGTCAGTTCGCCATTGATTGTCACTCATCGGTTTTAGCCACTTTCATCGCTCTCTCAGGCCAGTCATCAGGCACAATAAACAAATGCATCTGCTGTTGCAGCGCCTGATGGATTGCCCTGATATACACCGGTCGTTTTTGCGGTTGCAGCTGGCGTATCAGCGCATCCTGATCGAGCAACTCTGCAACAGGGTTCTGATTCAACCACTGCACTTTCTGAGGTATCTGGAAGCGGATATCCCTGCTGATGGACCGGGTACCCAGAAGGAAATGGCTTTGGGTTAACCAATAACCTTTCAGGTGATTCTGGTTGCAATACTCCGGTGGCGGGCATTGCGCTGTTATATGCTGTTCTGCCTGAGTTATCAGTTGGATGTCGTTCAGTTGCGGTATGGCTGTTTTATCTGTGCGGTACAGGGGATAAAAAAGCCTTCCCTGTATCAGGATCTCTTTAGCAACCGGCTGGACAATACCCAGCGTTAATAATGTTTCCTGCCCTTCATGGCTATCACTCAACAGGGCTTGATGATGGAGCAGGCGATCCATCTTGCGATCCAGCCGGTCCCTGAGTCCGGGACCGACCCAATGTTGCCATGAAGACCCCACGGCATTGTCAGCTTCACCAGGCATACCCAGATAAAATTTAACGGCCAGTTCCCGATGGATAAACCGGTTTTTCCGCTGGTAGATAAGGTCATATTCACCCAGTGTGGCAGGCTGACCATTTTTCTCGCCATTCACCTGCAGGTTAGCGACGATGGTCTGGCTATCAGGCAGCTGGCTCAGCAGGAATTGCCATAAGGTTTCGTTGAAAATGCCGAGCAGGGGATTGCCTTTTTGGTTAACCAGACTTTCCAAAAGGGCCAGTTGCTGTTGATCAAGAATCACCGGGGCTGTTCCGGCCGGTAAGGGGGAGTCCAGAAATAGAGGACTGGCCGTACTATTAAATAATGGCGGGCTGTTTTGTACCCATTCTACTGCCTGTTGTAGAGTGCGATGTATGCTTTGATGTGAAAATCTGTTCATACTGACGTTTATATACTATTACATGGTTTCAATGTAATTGATGGGTTCTTTTTATCAATGGCCTCCAAACTCTGTTCGTCCTGAGGAGCAGAAGTACGCTAAGGGTGAGCGGAGATTGTACACATCAAAATCATCGAAATAATGTACTATGGATAATATCAGTCAGAATCCACCTTGTTCATCTGCTGAAATACCTCAGAAGGATTCTCAATCTGTCAAGACAATCCTCACTGGATTTTCGCGAGCTGTTAAGTCTGTTGATCCAAAAAACATTCCCGGTGAAAAGAAAAGTAAGTCAGTAAATGTTCCCCAACATGTATCTCTGATTAGCCGTAAAGTCGAACAACTTAACCATCAGGGACGCACTTACCTGTTGCAGGTGGATAAGCCCCTGGATAGTGGCAATACAACCACAGAGTCTTCGGCCCTGCCTGTTAATACCTCCGGGATTTTGCAATACGTATCAAAGGGCGACATGAGAAGATTCAACGGCAGGGCGAACAGTCTCTTTGATCATAAACCGATTGCTTGCAGGCATTTGGCCTATGCGTTTGCTACAGGCAAGTTTGGCACGAAAGATGGTGGCAAATTCACGTCCATTGATCGGCTTGATAAAATTTCCCGTCACAGCGGTATTAAAATGGATCAGGCCCTGAATGACACCACGGCTCATGGATATAAAACTGCACAGGAAGGTTATTACTTTGACCGGGCTGGCTTAGGCCAGGCACTTTATGCGGCTTGTCAACAGCAGCTGGTCGATAGCGAACAAAATAAAACCTATCTGTTTTCGTCACCGAACCATTTGATGGCTCTAAAGATAAACTGGTCGCCTGAGCGACCGGAAATAAAACTGGCCTTTTATGATCCCAACGACACCCTGAGAGTCCGACGACTCATCGTCCCTGACCTGCAAACCCTTAAGGCAATTAAAATAGAGCACCTTTTCCCGGATTCTTATTCAATCAAATTATATTACCCCGAGCCTTCTTTGGGGGGATGTTTAACTACGACAACGGTTGAGAGCCGGGCCGGTAACTCGTTGGTCAGGATTCTGGCGGATATGAATTCGTCCATCCTGTTTTTAATGCTCAGGAATGGACATTTTTCTTCGAAAACGGTGGATCAATTCATGGGGCAACTGAACCGGCTTGATCCATATAATCAAAAGATTGCCCTGATGGCGAAATCCGACAGTGGTTTTTCCGGGCTCTACGTAGCACTGCAAAATGGCCATGGTGAGTGTGTGGTGAGTTACCTGGATCGGGTCCTGGCCAGCTCCCTGAGCGACGAGGTCAAACTGAATCTGCTGATGGCGAAGTCCCCCAAGGGTTTTTCCGGGTTCTGTGTGGCGTTGCAAAACGGCCATGGTGAGTGCGTCAGGATTTACTGGGATCGGGTGATGGCCAGCCCCTTCAGCGAGGAGGTCAAACAGGGCTTGCTGAGGGCGAAATCCGACTGGGGTTTCGCCGGGCTCTGCCTGGCATTGCAAAACGGCCACGGGGAGTGCGTGAGGAGTTACTGTGATCGGGTGATGGCCAGCCCATTCAGCGACGAGGTCAAACTGGATCTGCTGATGGCGAAATCCGACAGTGGTTTTTCCGGGCTCTACGTAGCACTGCAGAATGGCCATGGTGAGTGCGTCAGGATTTACTGGGATCGGGTGATGGCCAGCCCCTTCAGCGAGGAGGTCAAACAGGACCTGCTGATGGCGAAATCCGACAGGGGTTTTCCCGGGCTCTGCATAGCACTGCAAAACTGCCATGGTGAGTGCGTCAGGATTTACTGGGATCGGGTGATGGCCAGTCCCTTCAGTGACGAGGTCAAACTGGACCTGCTGATGGCGAAATCTGACAGGGGTTTCCCAGGGCTCTACGTAGCACTGGAAAAAGGCCATGGTGAGTGCGTCAGGATTTACTGGGATCGGGTGATGGCCAGCTCCTTTAGCGAGGAGGTCAAACAGGACCTGCTGATGGCGAAATCCGACTGTGGTTTTCCAGGGCTCTGCGTGGCACTTAAAACTGGCCACGGGGAGTGCGTGAAGAGTTACCTGGATCGAGTCCTGGCCAGCTCCTTCAGCGACGAAGTCAAACAGGGCTTGCTGCGGGCGAAATCCGGCAGTGGTTTTCCCGGGCTCTATGTAGCACTGGAAAGTGGCCATGGTGAGTGCGTCAGGATTTACTGGGATCGAGTGATGGCCAGCCCCTTCAGCGAGGAGTTCAAACAGGACTTGCTGAGGGCGAAATCCGACAGTGGTTTTCCCGGGCTCTCCATAGCACTGCAAAATGGCCATAGTGAGTGCGTCAGGATTTACTGGGATCGGCTGATGGCCAGCCCCTTTAGCGACGAGGTCAAACTGAATCTGCTGATAGGGAAATCCGACAAGGGTTTTCCGGGGTTGTTTAAGGCGCTGCTAAATGGCCATGAGGCGTGCGCCAGGGATTACCTGAGTCTGGTTATGGCCAGTCTCTTCAGCGATGAGGTCAAACAAAACCTGCTGATGGCGACCCGGGGCAATGGTATTTCCGGACTCTACGTGGTGTGGGAAAATGGCAAACGGGAATGCTTCAGGACCTATGTTACAGAGGTTATCTATAGCAGCTTCAGTAACCTTGTTCAGTCTTGATAATGGTTTCGAAGCTTTATTGTGGCTGTTCAGGATGAGTTCTGCACTGTAAATACTGCTTTATTGGCCTTAATGTCTACCCTGAGAGCCTATGTATAGTATCAGGCAGAATCCTCCTCGCTCATTTGCTGGAACACCACAGAAGGATTCTCAATCTGTCAATGAAGCGACAATCCTCAATGGATTTTCGCGAGCTATTAAGTCCGTTGATCCAAAAAACATTCCCGGTGAAAAGAAAAGCAAGTCTGCCAATGTTCCCCAACATGCATCTCTGATTAGCCGTAAAATTGAACAACTTAACCATCAGGGACGCACTTACCTGTTTCAGGTGGATAAGCCCCTGGATAGTGGCAATACACCCATAGAATCCTCGACAGAGGCCCTGGCTGTTAATCCCTCCGGGATTTTGCAATACCTGTCAAAGGGCGACCTGAGAAGGTTCAACGGCAGGGCGAACAATCTCTTTGATCATAAACCGATTACTTGCAGGCATTTGGCCTATGCGTTTGCTACAGGCAAGTTTGGCACGAAAGAGGTTGGCAAATTCACGTCCATTGATCGGCTTGATAAAATTTCCCGTCACAGCGGTATTAAAATGGATCAGGCCCTGAATGACACTGCGGCTGATGGCTATAAAACGGCACAGGAAGGTTATTACTTTGACCGGGCTGGCTTGGGCCAGGCACTTTATGCAGCTTGTCAACAGCAGCTGGTCGATAGCGAACAAAATAAAACCTATCTGTTTTCGTCAATGAACCATTTGATGGCTCTAAAGATAAACTGGTCGCCTGAGCGACCGGAAATAAAGCTGGCCTGTTATGATCCCAACGACACCCTGAGAGTCCAACGGCTTATCGTCCCTGACCTGCAAACCCTGAAGGCGATTAAAATAGAGCACCTGTTCCCGAATTCTCATTCAATCAAATTATATTTCCCCAAGCTTTCCTTTGGTGGATGTTTAACCACGACAACGGTTGAGAGCCGGGCCGGTAACTCGTTGGTCAGGATTCTGGCGGATATGAATTCGTCCATCCTGTTTTTAATGCTCAGGAATGGACATTTTTCGTCGCCAATGGTGGATCAATTCATGGGGCAACTGAACCGGCTTGATCCATATAATCAACAGATTGCCCTGATGGCTAAAAATGACCATGGTGTACCAGGACTGCACATAGCATTACAAAAGGGCCATGGGGAGTGCGTCAGGAAATACCTGGATTGGGTCCTGGCCAGCGCCTTGAGCGACGAGGTCAAACAGGATCTGTTGATGGCGAAATCCGACAGTGGTTCTCCCGGGCTCTACATAGCACTGCAAAACGGCCAAGGGGAGTGCGTGAAGAGTTACCTGGATCGGGTCATGGCCAGCTCCCTGAGCGACGAGGTCAAACAGAATCTGCTGATAGTGACATCCCCCAGGGGTTATCCCGGGCTTTACGCAGCACTGCGAAATGGCCATGTTGAGTGCGTCAGGAATTACCTGGATTGTGTCATGGCCAGCCCCTTCAGCGACGAGTTCAAACATAACCTGCTGATGGCGAAATCCCCCAAGGGTTTTCCCGGACTCCTTGAGGTACTGCGACATGGCCATAGTGCGTGCGTCGCGAGTTACCTGGATCGGGTCCTGGCCAGCGCCTTGAGTGACGAGATCAAACAGGACCTGATCAGGGCGAAATCCAACGATGGTTTTCCCGGGCTCTACGTAGCACTGCAAAATGGCCATGTTGAGTGTGTGAAAAGTTACGTGGATCGGGTCCTGGCCAGCTCCTTGAGCGACGAGGCCAAACAGGACCTGCTGATGGTGAAATCCCCCAAGGGTTTTCCCGGGCTCTGCGTGGCGCTGCTGAAAGGCCATGGGGAGTGCGTCAAGAGTTACGTGGATCGGATCCTGGCCAGCTCCCTGAGCGACGAGGCCAAACAGAATCTGCTGATGGCGAAATCCGACAGTGGTTATCCCGGGCTCTTCATGGCACTGGAAAACGGCCAGGAGGAGTTTGTGCAGAGTTACGTGGATCAGGTCCTGGCCAGCTCCCTGAGCGACGAGGTCAAACAGAATCTGCTGATGGCGACATCCCCCAAGGGGTTACCCGGGCTCTACGTGGCACTGCAAAATGGCTACGTTGAGTGCGTCAGGCGTTACCTGGATCGGGTCCTGGCCAGCGCCTTGAGTGACGAGATCAAACAGAACCTGCTGAGGGCGACATCCAACGATGGTGTTCCCGGGCTCTTCGAGGCATTGCAAAATGGCCATGGTGAGTGCGTCAAGAGTTACTGTGGGCGGGTGATGGACAGCGCCTTCAGCGACGAGATCAAACTGGATCTGCTGCTGGCGAAATCCGGTAAGGGTTTTACGGGGCTGTTCAAGGCGCTGCAAAATGGCCATGAGGCGTGTGTCAGGGATTACCTGAGTCTGATCATGGCCTTCAGTGATGAGGTCAAAAAAAAACTGCTGATGGAGACCTGGGGCGATGATATTTCCGGACTCTACGTGGTACTGGAAAATGGCAAACGGGAATACTTCGAGACCTATGTTACACAGGCTATTGATAGCGTCTTAAGCAACGATTCAAGACAATCAGGGATATCGTCGCCTCAGGTTAACTGAACGAGCTTGTCCCGGATTCTGATTTGCATCAAATGATCTTATGCCGGGCTTTCTTTGAGTGGATCTTACCTCTGTTGTCTGTTGTAGAACCTGTTGAAGAGTATGATGTATGCTTTGATGTAAAAATCTGTTCATGACTAACGTATACTCACTCACATTCTAAGGCGACATCACTGAGTTTATGGAACACTTCAAAATTGTCGGAGTAACCGGCCGCCAGGGGCGTATTCAGGTGGAGGATACTCTAAGACATCTGGCAGACTTTCTGCAGCAGCGGGGGGTGACCGTAGTTCTGGATGAACAGCTGGACGGTCTGTTGCCAGGTCACTCCTTTTCCATGATCAGCCGTGAGCAAATGGGGCAGCAGTGTGACCTGGTGATCGTGGTGGGTGGTGATGGCAGTATGCTGGGCGCTGCCCGCACACTGGCGCTGTACGATATTCCCGTGATCGGTATCAACCGCGGGCGGTTGGGATTTTTGACCGATATCTCCCCGGATGAGCTGGATGACCAGCTGGCAGAAGTGCTTGAGGGACGCTACCTGGCCGAGAGTCGTTTTCTTCTTGAGGCCCGGGTTCGCCGCCAGGGCAAGGTGATTGGCCAGGGGGATGCGCTGAATGATGTAGTGCTGCACCCCGGCAAGTCGACCCGAATCATTGAGTTTGAACTGTATATCGATGGGCAGTTCGTCTATAAGCAGCGGGCTGATGGACTGATTATTGCCACGCCAACCGGTTCAACCGCCTACGCGCTGTCCGGCGGTGGTCCCATTATGCACCCGAGGCTGGATGCCATTGTTCTGGTGCCCATGTACCCCCACATGTTAACCAACCGTCCCCTGGTGGTGGATGGCGATAGCGAGCTGAAACTGGTGATTCGCCATGAAAACACCATTTCCCCGCAGATCAGCTGTGATGGACAGATTCATATCACCTCGGCACCGGGGGATGAAATCACGATTCATAAGAAGTCTCAGCGTTTAAAACTGCTGCACCCTCTGAACCATAATTTTTATGAGTCCTGTCGTTCCAAGTTGCGTTGGAACTATCAGGAAGAGCGCTGTTAATTCAAGGACTTTTGTCACATTATGCATAGGGCATTGGAACTCCCCGGAGACATCGACCTGAGCGACCTATCCTACTTTCTCTATGCCCGGGGGATTCCCCATAAGGTCACAGAAGAGTCAGGCAAACAGGTGGTCTGGACTGAGAATGAGGAAAAGTCCCGTATTGTCACCAGCCTTTACCAGCAGTGGCAGTCCGGTGATTTAAAAGTGCTGGCAGCGCCCCCCAGGCCCGGTGTGAATGCGGGTGCCTTGCTCAAGAGCATTCCCTGGCAGAGCATACCGGTCACCTTGCTGTTGATGGTGGCCTGTATGGTGGTCGCGCTGATCACCCGGGCCGGTGCAAACTGGCAGGCAATAGCCTGGTTCTCCTTTATTCCCTTCGAGGTGGCTAATGGTTATCTCTACTTTGGCAGTTTTGGCATGGGGCTTGAGCAGGGGGAGTACTGGCGGTTGATCAGTCCAATCTTTCTTCATTTTGGCCTGAGCCATCTGGCGTTCAATATGCTGGCTCTGTATATTTTTGGCTGTCGGCTGGAGACTCGTCAGGGGGGTATTCATCTGCTGGCCATCATCGTCTTTACTGCGGTGATTTCCAATGTTACCCAGTACTTCTGGGGGGGCGATGAAACTATTTTTGGCGGCTTTTCCGGTGTGGTGTACGGCCTGATGGGGTATTGCATGACCCGGGAAAAGGTAGACCTGAACTGGCAGTTTGGACTCCCGCCATTTTACTACGGCTTTATGCTGACCTGGCTGGTGGTCGGTTATACCGGCGTTCTGGGTACTATTGGCTTTGGTAATATGGCCAATGCCGCACATACCGGAGGCCTTGTGGCAGGTTGTCTGCTGGGTGCCATTGCCGGTTTACTGTTTAAAGAAAAGGATTGAGATTCGATACCATGCAGTTAGATGCTTTTCTGGAGAAGATGACGCCTGCTATCCATCAGGCATTGAAGTTGGCGCTGGAACTGGGTAAGTGGCCTGATGGACGGGCCATGACGGAAGAAGAACGGGATGTCAGCCTGCAGGCGGTGATTGTTTATGAACACGAACACTTGCCAGAGTCACAACGGGTCGGCTATATGCCCGGCAAGTGCAAATCCGGTGGTACATCTTCTAAAGAGGACAGCTCTGCTGAAGAGGCCACCATCCTTCGTTTCAGGAACTAAAGACTCTCTATTTATGTTGATGTCGCTCTGTTGGTTAATAACAGGGCCGTTCTTACCCTACACAAGAGTACAACTGTGTCCGAAAGTACCATCACCGGATCTCTCAGCAAAATGCATTCAGACCTGTTGACCGGGACTGACAGCAGCAAGAGCCAGGTTACCTACCAACTGCCCGTTGGCGATCAATTGCTGCCATTGAATGAGCTGCTGGGACAAAAGTTGTCCATGCAGTACCAGGGGGAAATTCATTGCTGCCACTGTGGCCGGAAAACCAAAAAGAGTTTTAACCAGGGCTTCTGCTATCCCTGTTTTAAAAAGCTGCCCCAGTGTGACAGCTGCATTATGAGCCCGGAAAAGTGCCATTATCATCAGGGCACTTGCCGTGATCCCGCCTGGGGAGAAACATTCTGTATGACAGATCATGTCGTCTATCTGGCCAACTCATCCGGTTTGAAAGTTGGCATTACCCGGTCAACCCAGGTGCCAACCCGCTGGATTGACCAGGGTGCCACGCAGGCCATGCCATTTATTCGCGTGGCGACCCGTCAGCAATCGGGGCTGCTGGAAGTGATTTTCAAGGAATTTATCAATGACCGGACCAACTGGAGGGCTATGCTGAAGGGGCCCGCTGACCCTCTGGACCTGCAGGACACCGCCCGGGAACTGTTGGACATGAACCATAGTCGGATTACCGCATTGCAGGAGCAATTTGGCCTTCAGGCGATACAACCTTTGGCAGGTGTCAAGTCAGTAGATATCGACTCTTCTGCCGTACTGAATATTGATTACCCGGTGATTGAATACCCCGCCAAAGTGACATCCCGATCCTTTGACAAGGAGCCGTTGATTGAAGGCACGCTATTGGGTATCAAGGGACAGTATCTGATTTTTGATCATGGTGTGGTCAATATTCGTAAACATACCGCCTATCAGGTGAGCGTGGCTGTTAATTAATCACAGTCCCTGTGCAAACGCTTATGAAAAAGACAACAGGATGGACAAGATGAAAGACTCGCAACCAAAAGCGATTTACCTGAAAGATTATCAGGCACCTGACTACTGGATTGATCAGACCAACCTGACCTTTGATCTCTTTGAAGACCATGCGATGGTTACCTCAGTGCTGAGTATTCGTCGTAATCCTGATAACCCGTCAGCCAGCGCGGCAGAAAACGTTCAGGAGAACAAGCTTCCTGAGCTGGTACTGGTGGGGGATGACCTTGAACTTCTTTCTCTTGAAATGGATGACCAGCCATTCACGGACTTCAGGGAAGAGGATGGTTTTCTCAGGATTGCCGCACCCACAGAAGCGTTCACTTTAAAAACCGTCTGCCGCACCAGGCCCCAGGAAAACACCTCCCTGGAAGGGCTCTATAAATCCAATGGTATGTTTTGTACCCAGTGCGAGGCAGAAGGTTTTCGCAAGATTACCTACTACCTGGACCGTCCTGATGTGATGTCCCGGTTTATCACCCGAATCACCGCCGACAAGGCAGCGTATCCGGTGCTTCTCTCCAATGGTAATGATATTGAACGTGGCGAACTGGACCATGGCAGGCACTTTGTCACCTGGGAAGACCCCTTCAAAAAACCAAGTTACCTGTTTGCTCTGGTCGCGGGTAATTTGCAGTATGTGGAAGATCACTTTACCACCATGAGTGGCCGTGAGGTGACGCTGAGGCTGTTTACCGAAGCGCACAATATTGACCAGTGCGATCATGCCATGATCTCTCTGAAGAAATCCATGAAGTGGGATGAACAGGTCTATGGTCGTGAATACGATCTGGATATTTTCATGATCGTCGCCGTTGATCATTTCAATATGGGTGCCATGGAAAACAAAGGGCTGAATATCTTTAATTCAGCCTGTGTGCTGGCCAGTCCGGAAACGGCGACAGATGCCCGCTTTCAGCGGGTTGAAGCGATTGTTGCCCACGAGTATTTCCACAACTGGTCCGGTAACCGGGTGACCTGCCGGGATTGGTTTCAGCTGAGCCTGAAAGAAGGTTTTACCGTGTTCCGGGATTCGGAATTTTCCGCGGATATGAACTCCCGGGGGGTAAAACGCATTGAGGATGTCAATATTCTCCGTACCGCCCAGTTTGCCGAAGATGCCGGGCCGATGGCGCATCCGGTAAGACCTGAGTCGTTTATTGAGATTTCCAATTTCTACACCGTCACCGTTTATGAAAAAGGGGCGGAAGTCGTACGGATGATCCATGGTATTCTCGGGCCAGAGGATTTCCGTAAAGGGTCAGATATTTACTTTGCCCGCCATGATGGTCAGGCCGTGACCTGCGAAGATTTTGTCAAAGCCATGGAAGATGCTTCTGGTCGCGACCTGGGGCAGTTCCGTCGCTGGTACAGCCAGGCAGGTACGCCAGTACTTAAGGTTAGTGATGAATACGATGAAGAGAACAGGCAGTACCGCCTGACCATTGAGCAATCCTGTCCCGCGACACCGGGGCAGAAGGAAAAGCTGCCGTTCCATATTCCGGTACGTATTGGCCTGCTGGACGGAGAAGGTGAGGATCTGCCGCTTAATAACGCAGGAGACACCGATCAGGTACTGGATGTCAAACAGGAAAAGGAAACATTCACCTTTGACAATATAGAAGAGCGCCCACTGCCTTCTATATTAAGAGGGTTCTCTGCGCCGGTGCGGGTCCGTTATGACTACTCCCGTGATGACCTGCTGTTCCTGATGGAAAACGACAGTGATCACTTTAACCGCTGGGATGCCAGCCAGCGCCTGGCCAGTGGTGTGATTGATGAAATGGTGGCGGCCCTGGAACAGGGCCGGGAGTGCAGCCCGGATGAAAGCCTGATCAAGGCGTTTGGGACGATTATCACCGATGAGTCACTGGATCTGGCGGTAAAAGCCGAGATGCTGTCATTGCCATCAGAAGCGTCCCTGGCGGAACAGGCGATTGAGGTTTACCCGCAGTTTATTCATCAGGCACGCTTGACCGTCAAGAATGCGATTGCCTCTGCGCACCGTGAGTCGCTGGAAACTCTGTGGCGCTCTTTAAGCATCAATAAGCCTTACCGACCTGAAGCAGAAGATATTGCTGAACGCACGCTGAAAAATATCAGCCTGTCCTATCTGACCAGTCTGGATGATAAAAGCATGTTGGCGCTGGCGGAGCAACAGTATCACGGCGCGTCCAATATGACCGATCGTTTTGCGGCACTGGTCAGTATCGTTAATGCTGGCTGTCAGAATCGTGAGCTGATTGACGAAGTGCTGGCGGATTTCCTGGAACGTTATCAGGATGATACCAATGTTATGGACCAGTGGTTGTCGGTACAGGCCGCCAGCCCATCACTGGGAACCCTGGAACATATTCTGGCACTGATGCAGCATGAGATTTTTGATGCCACCAGTCCGAATAAACTGCGTTCTGTGCTGGGTGGTTTTGCCGGCAATATGAAGCAGTTTCACCGTGTGGATGGCCTGGGGTATGAGTTTCTGACGGATCAGCTGCTGGATCTTGATAAGAAAAACCCGCAGATTGCTGCACGGCTGATGACGCCTTTAACCCGCTGGCGTAAATTTGAGCCTGGCTGTCGTGAACGTATGCGTAAGGCATTGGAGAGAATTAAAGCAACGCCCGGCCTTTCTTCTGATGTTTATGAAGTAGTCACCAAGAGCCTCTGAGGTTTCGATTTAAGCCGGCTTCCTGAATAAGGTGCCGGCTTCCACAAGAATTCGCCCCATTCGTCCGGCGGCACAATAGCAGCGCTGGTTACATGACCCCAGCTTTTGGCATGTAAATCGATGGCAATGATTAAGCCGTGCGTTTCCACACCAGCTTATCGGCGAAGTCACCATCGGTGGCGCTGAGGGTTAGCAGGTCACCGTCAAACTCATACTTTCTTTCCAGAACAGTACCTGTCCACTGGGGTATCAGACTGTTTTTAATATGGTGTTGTACCATATCTCCGTTCACAGTAAATGGGCCACAATAGGCAACATAACCCATGCCGGAGCGGCAGAAGAGTTCTTTCAGTCGATCAAACTTCTGTTGTTTTTCAGCGGTCAATTCTGGTGCCTGGATACCTGCCGGGGGGGCGAGTTGCATACGAGCGGCAAACAGATGGCGACGATCCTGCGGTACGGGTGGACGATCTGTTTCCATCAGTGTGGCTGATACCCAACCGTTTTCAGTGTAGATAATATGGCCTTCGGAATTACCGTCAAATGGGTAGACAACATAGCCGGATGGTTTGTGGGTAACGGACCATTCCTCAAGAGCCCAGACGCCGACAAAGTCGTTAGTGTCAATCATTCTGTGTTCTCCTGCCAGGGGCTGTTGCCACCTTGGTGCCTTGATAGGACGAGCTGTTTATTATTCATGACAGGTGCCTTTTTTTATTGTTTTTTGCAAATATAAAACCGTTGGCTCGGCTAAAGCAGCCGTATACTAACACAAATTGCCGTTTATTATGCTCAACAGCCGCTGACAAAGCTGGTTGCTATCGGCAGCGATACCCTGCAATGAACACAACATGTTCAAGCGGGCAGATGGCTTTTTTTATCCACAATCGTTTTATTTTCACTATCTGCACCCGGATATACTTCGCTGTTCAATAATGTTTGTTTATACTCGTCTCACTAAAAAAATAATATAAAAAGAAGGGAAGTCGTATGCCTGTTGCCATTCTGTCTTTCGTATTACTGTCTGTTGCCATTCTGTCTTTCGTATTACTGTCTGTTGCAATCTTGTCAGCCGAATCGGTGTATGCCTTACCTTCAAAGTCTCCTGTTGACCGCCCGGCGGTCCAGTCCATAAAGGCAGCCAACAGTCTTCTACTGGATGTGACCCGCACTGATGGTGGTGTAAGGCTGGTTTCTGTCGGTGAGCGTGGTCACATTGTCTACTCCGATGATCACGGGGTCAGCTGGCAGCAGGCCAGTGTGCCAACCATGCAAATGCTGACGGCGGTGCACTTTCCCTCAGAAACGATTGGCTATGCCGTCGGTCACGATGCCATAGTACTGAAGACAGAAGATGGTGGCGAAACCTGGCAACAGGTGTATGTTGATCGTGAGGCAACAGTACCACTGCTGGATGTATGGTTTAGCGACAGCCTTCACGGCTTTGCCGTGGGTGCGTACGGTTACATTATTGAAACGGTAGACGGCGGCAGGAGCTGGGAATTTATCGATGACCGTATCGCCAATGACGATGAGTTTCACTACAACGCTATTAACGACGATGGTCAGGGCAACCTGTTTCTGGCCGGTGAGGCCGGTATCCTCTTTCGCTCTTCTGACGCGGGCCATTCCTGGGTAACTTTGGAGAGCCCGTATGAAGGTTCCTGGTTTGGTGTAAGTGGCGGGCATGGTCGTGTTCTGGTTCATGGTTTGCGGGGGAATATTTATCAGAGTGCGGACCTCGGGGAGACCTGGCAACCACTCAGCTCCGGTACCGATCAAACCCTGTTTGGTTCCACCAAACTGACCGATGGCAGTATTGCGCTGGTTGGCAATTCCGGGGCGGTACTGACCGGGTCTGGCGCGGAGCTGGCTTCAGGTACCAACAGTGGTCTGTCGGTTTCACACCGGCCGGACCGGATGACACTGAGTGCACTGGCACCCAGCAGCGATGGGTTTATTGTGGTTGTTGGCCAGGGTGGTGCCTACCGGATGACCCTGGAAGGCAGGGTGTTGGAGTAAAAACAGCTTTAAACGGTTTTATATTGTACGACTGTGAACGTGTTTGAACCAGACCATAAAAATAATTAAAAAATCCGGGGCAGCCAGTTATGTCGTCTTTTCATCATTCATCCCAATCCTCTCTATCCAGAGAAGGCAGCGAACCAATAGTGGAACGGATGATTTTCAATAATCGTCTGCGGGTTTGCCTGTTGTTCCTGCTGGTATCACTGTTTCTCACCTGGCAGCTGGTGACCGGACTGCGGATGGATGCCAGTTTCCAGAAAATGGTGCCACTGGAACACCCTTTTATCCAGAATATGCTTCGTCACATGGAAGAGGGGGGCAACTCCGGAAATACCATTCGCATAGCGGTGGCTCCCCGGGATGGCGATATTTTTTCCGCTGAGTATATGGAGTTGCTCAAGCAGATTAATGATGAAGTGTTTTATCTTCCGGGGGTTGATCGAAGCAATCTGAAGTCCCTCTGGACGCCATCGGTTCGCTGGATTGAAGTAACGGAAGAAGGCTTTACCGGTGGGACGGTGATTCCTGACACCTATGACGGCAGTCGGGCCAGCCTGGACCAGCTTCGGGAAAATATTCTGAAATCCGGCCAGGTCGGAAGGATCATTGCCAACGATTTCCGCTCCAGTATCGTCAGTGCCCCGTTGTTTGAGAAACATCCGGAAACCGGCGAAAGCCTGGATTACCAGCACCTTTCTGCCCAGCTGGAAGTACTGCGCAGCAAATATGCGGCACAGGGTGTTGATCTGCATATTACCGGAATTGCCAAGATTTTTGGGGATCTGTTTGAGGGTGTGAAAGCCATTGTCTGGTTCTTTATTATCGCCCTTGGCGTTACCAGCCTCCTGTTATTCCTTTATTCCCGCTGTCTGAAAAGCACTTTTATTCCGCTGTTGACGTCCATCATAGCGGTGGTCTGGCAGATGGGTCTGTTGGCTACCCTTGGCTATGGTCTTGATCTTTACTCGGTCCTGGTGCCTTTTCTGGTGTTTGCCATTGGCGTGAGCCACGGTGTCCAGATCATTAACAGTATCAGTGCCGAAACGGCCCGGGGGGCAAACGCCCTGACCGCTGCCCGCCGGACATTCCGAACCCTGTATATTCCCGGTATGGTGGCACTGATTTCTGATGCCATCGGTTTCCTTACCCTGCTGGTGATTGATATTCAGGTGATTCAGGATCTGGCGATTACCGCCAGTATCGGGGTTGCGACCATCATTTTAACCAACCTGGTTCTGCTGCCTGTGCTGATGTCGTTTATCACAGTCAGCAAACGCTCCGTTGACCATGCCAGAAAGAGCCAGCAGAAGGAGTCCCGGGTCTGGCAAGTGGTCGCCAAACTGGCCAGCCCGAAGGTAATGCCGGTGTCTATCCTGATTGCCCTGCTGGGCTTTGCTGCGGGCGCTTACAAGGCAACTGACCTGAAAATTGGTGACCTTGACCCCGGTGCCCCGGAGTTTCATCCGGACTCCCGCTACAACCTGGATAACCTGTTTATTAATAGCCATTACGCCACCAGTGCCGATCTGTTCGTCACCTATCTGGAAACTCAGCCCGAAGGTTGTAGCCGTTATCCGGTGATGGATGCCATCGACCGATATATGTGGCATATGGAGAATGTGCCGGGGGTTCAGTCTGCGCTCTCGCTGGTCACCGTGTCCAAGCAGGTGATTAAAGGGCTGAATGAAGGAAGTTTGAAATGGCAAAGCCTCTCCCGTAATCCTTATGTGCTGAACAACTCGGTGGGGAATGCGGCTGCACTGTTTAATGCCGACTGTTCCAGTGCACCGATTATCCTGTTCCTGGATGATCACAAGGCCGAAACACTGGAGCGGGTGGTTCAGACAACTCAGGCGTTTGCTGCTATCAATAACACCGAAGAGTTCCAGTTTGTGATGGCCAGCGGTAATGCCGGAGTAGAAGCGGCCATCAATGAGATTATTGCCCAGGCGCAGAATAAAATGCTGTTCTGGGTGTATGCGGTGGTCAGTATTCTCTGCCTTATTACCTTCCGTTCTGTGAAAGCGGTGCTCTGCATTATTATTCCACTGGGGCTGACTTCGGTGCTCTGTCAGGCGCTGATGTCCTACCTTGGGATCGGTGTGAAAGTGGCGACCCTGCCGGTTATTGCCCTGGGTGTGGGGATTGGCGTGGATTACGGAATATATATCTACAGTCGTTTAGAGAGTTTTATGAGGCAGGGTATGTCTCTGGAAGAAGCCTATTACGCAACGCTGAAAATAACCGGTAAGGCTGTCACCTTTACCGGGGTGACACTGGCCATTGGGGTCGGTACCTGGATCTTCTCGTCGCTGAAGTTTCAGGCGGATATGGGGATTTTGCTGACCTTTATGTTTGCCTGGAATATGGTTGGGGCTATTTGGTTGTTGCCTGCTTTGGCCAGGTTGTTGCTGGTGCCTCGGGTTGGGGGAGGGGTTTTGGCTGAAACATAAAAAAGTTGGCAGTGGGCAGTTGGCAGTGGGCAGTGGGTAGGTTTTTGTTGGGTAGTTATTTGTTGGTGGTTCATTGCTTTTCAAATTGAAACAAATGTATTAGTATCCGATCACGAAAAGTCACACGACATTCGCACAATAATAAAAATGCACCTTAAGATGTGCCTGAAGGGAATTACTAATGAAAAAAATCAATCAATCCCTCTTTGCCCTGTCGACACTGACACTGGCCATGCAGGCTGGTGCTGCTGGTTTTGCTCTGAATGAATCATCAGCGGCTGCAGCAGGTACGGCTTATGCGGGGCGGAACTCCAATGCGCAAGATGCTTCTATTTTGGCGGCTAACCCTGCGGGAATTGCACTGCTGGAAGAGCGGCAGGTGACTGTGGGTGGCGGTGTGGTTGTGCCAAAAGGTGATTTTAAGGGTACAGGTACCACTCCTTTAGGACCTACTAGCAGTAGTAACGATGAGTTTTTGAATACTTCTGTTATCCCATTTGGCTATTTCTCAATGCCTGTGGATGATCAGCTCTCGTTTGGTTTCGGTATATATGCGCCATTTGGTTCGTCCACAGATTATGATGACGACTGGGCAGGGAAATATTTTGCCGATGAAACTCAAGTTACTATCGTTAATTTCCATCCAACAGTCGCCTATAAGTTTTCTGATCAGCTCTCTTTGGGTTTAGGTGTTTTCGCTACCTATGGAGAAGGAGAACTCAGCCGCTTTGTTAACCCTCTTTCACCCACTGATAATGTTGTGATCAAAGGTGATGATGTGGCTTATGGCTGGAATATTGGTGCGATTTGGCAGCCACAAGAGTCAACATCCATGGGTGTTAGCTATAGATCAAGTATTAAGCTGAAGCTAAAAGGAGATGCTACTGGAACTGGTTCTATCTGGAATGCTTTAGGAGGTAGTGCAACGGAGAAAGCCAAGCTAGACATAACCTTGCCAGAGACCCTGGAGTTCAGTGCTACCCACGAGCTGGATGATCGGTGGACAGTAATGGCCGGAGCAACATGGACTCGATGGAGCCGGTTTGACAAGCTGGTCATTAGTTCTGATCAAGGAACTGGCCCTGTTTCTGGAGGTGATCCTTCAGATGCAGCAGTAATAACATATGTACCTGAAAACTGGAAAAATGTGTGGGCGTTCGCTGTTGGCGGTAGCTATAAATATGATGATAATCTCACCTTAAAAGCAGGTTATGCATTTGATCAAAGTCCAGTTAAAGATGAGTTCAGAACAGCTCGGATTCCTGATAGTGATCGTAACTGGCTGACACTTGGTGCCAAGTATGAGTTGGGCAATGACTGGACGGTAGATGCTGCTTATGGATATATGTTCGGATCCAAAGTAGAGATTGATGAGAAAAACTATCGATCTAATGGAAGCCCCGCAGGAAACCTGAACCTCAAAGGCGAATACAACAACACCGCCCACGTATTCAGCGCATCGGTAACCAAACGCTTCTAAAACCAAAGGGGCTTGTCTGAGCCTGTAAAAGTGATTGTAAAAGAAAAGCCCGGCCGTCGCCGGGCATTATTTTTTCTGCGGGTGGTGAATTTGTTGACTACTTTGTTGATATGAATAAATTAACAAAAGAAATCCCATGGGGGGGTATGAGTGCTAATGTATACACCTGCTTCACTTCAGCTCACCCTGGCGGCGCAGTCACTCCCTTCCGATAGTGAGATTGCCAGTGGCAAACAGGTATCTTCAAGGGCTGAAAAAAATGCTGGTACGTCTTTTTCAGGTCATATAATCAATGATTTCTCAGAGGCATGTTCAGGTACATCGACGTTAATGCCTGACTCAGATGGTGTTGCTGAAGCAAAGTTGGAAACCCCCAGTGACGAGCCAATAGTTTGCCGTTCTGTTACCTCTGCTGACGAGCTTTGCAGGAGAATCCGCCTGTTGACTCATTCAGCTTCCAGACCGTCCACCAGTGCAAATATTTCGCTTCCGGACATAAGAGAAGAGTGTGCTCATGATCCTCAGCCAGATATGGTACAGAAAAAGTATGTCCAGAATTTACATGGAAAATACGATTTCCAAACGCTGCGCATTAGCTTGATTCGGCAACATTTACACCAGGCACTGGAACCATTGCTATCTCTGTTGGCTGAGGACAAAAATGTAAACGGCGTCGTCAGGCATAAGGAGGATCCCCTTGTCGTATCCGTCGATATGGGGGCTTATAATCAGGGAAAGCTCCCTTCCTTAGGGCCCCATTTTGCTTCTCTGCTTATATACGAGGCTGATGATTCCCGCTACCCCTATGTATTCTGGGATACTGAAGGTTGCATTACGGTTAACAACTTGCTTCTGATCCGTTACAGTACGCCGGCTTTTTAATTGCCTGTTGCCGTTAAAAAACCTGTTCCCGTTAAAAAACCTTCTCGTTAAAAGAATAACGCCGCAAAACACCCGCAAACGGTCATTACCAGCAGTAGCTTTTTCAGTGTGTCTGGTTTGGCCTTAATGGCAAACTTTACGGAAAGATGTGCGCCAATGATATAGCCGATGGACAGAACCAATGCCGGAATCCAGGCCACCTGGTCACGGGCAATAAAGACGACCAGGGCCACTACCGTAAAAGCCAGGGTGCAGACCAGTTTCAGGGCATTGCCCCGCACCAGATCGTAACGGAGAACGCCACATACCGCCGCCAGCAAAATAAAGCCGACACCTGCCTGCACAAAGCCGCCATAGAATCCGGCTATGGCCAGGCCGACCCACGATTTCGGTGAGTCTGCCACTTTCAATGGCACAGTGCCTTCAGGTGGAACAATCATGGCTGGCCGCAGTACCATAATCAGGCTCATGGTGACCATGGCTCCCAGCAGCATGGGCTTTAATGCCCACTCCGGGCTGTAAGACGCGGTCACTGCCCCCGCCAGACCTCCCGCCAGGGTAGGGATCATCATGGGCAGAATCTCTCCAGTCTCCAGACGATTATGTTGCCTGAAGCCCAGGGCACCGGTCAGGCTCTGCAGGAAAATGCCAACCCGGTTGCTGGCATTGGCAATATCAGCGGGCATGCCCATGACCATCAGGGCTGGCAGCGTCAGGTTGGAACCTCCCCCTGCCAGTGTGTTGATGATGCCTGCCAGTATGCCCAGTGTAATCAGTATTGCGGATGATACTACCGTGACTTCCATAAATCGTTCCTGTTGTCGCCTTTTTGTTCGGGGAACCGAGGCTTTGTCAATTAAGTAAATCTATTAGGGGTATTCTTTTAATTAATTTTGATGTTCGATGGTTTGGCCGTAATCTTTATCACGTGAAAGACAAACGTTAAACCAGAAAACACTCTCCAAGAGAAGCGAAAAGGAAAATCAAATGACTCAATCTCTGATTAACACTGTGATCAAGCCATTCAAAGCCACTGCTTTCCACAAAGGCGAGTTTATCGATGTGACCGAACATAGCCTGCTGGGCAAGTGGTCAGTGGTCTTCTTTTACCCGGCTGACTTCACCTTTGTCTGCCCAACGGAACTGGGTGATCTGGCTGACCATTACGAGAAACTACAGTCCCTGGGCGTCGAAGTGTACTCCGTGTCAACGGATACCCACTTCACCCATAAGGCATGGCATGACAGCTCTGAAACCATCAAGAAAATCCAGTTCCCGATGATCGGCGATCCAACCGGCACCATCACCCGCAACTTCGGTGTGATGATTGAAGAAGACGGCCTGGCACTGCGTGGCACCTTTGTAATCAATCCTGAAGGTGAAATCAAGGCCATCGAAACCAACGACCTGGGCATCGGCCGCTCAGCCAAAGACCTGGTGCGTAAGGTACAGGCTGCCCAGTACGTCGCTGAGCATGACGGCGAAGTTTGCCCGGCCGCATGGCAGCCAGGTGAAGAGACTCTGGCACCGTCCCTGGACCTGGTTGGCAAGATCTAAGTAATAGATTACCGCTGATAGCCTGCCCGGACAGCCTGTTCGGGCAGGGCTCAAAGGCTGACCAGGAATACTGAATAAACCGTTGTTCAATATTCCTGGTCAGCTTTACAGAGGCTTGTCTGAGAAGCCCGGTCAGAACAAGCCTGATCGAAGCAAGTAAGACACCATTTTTATCATAAACAGGGGTGCGACCATGCTCGACACAAATATGAAAGTCCAGTTACAGAGTTACCTGCAAAACCTGAAAACAGCCGTTGAGCTGATGGTATTTCTGGACGACAGCGATAAGTCAGCGGAAATGGCCGCCTTGGCCAACGACATTGCCAGCCTGTCTGACAAGGTATCTGTCACCAAATCAGACAGCAGCAATGAGCGCAAACCCTCCATGCTGGTTCGCTCGGCGGCAACGGGCAGTGAAATCCGCTTTGCCGGCCTGCCCATGGGCCATGAGTTCACCTCCCTGGTACTGGCGCTGCTACACAGTGGAGGTCACCCCATTAAGGTGGATGATTCCGTGGCAGAGCAGGTAAAAGCACTGGAAGGTAACTACCGCTTTGAAACTTACGTTTCCCTCAGCTGTCAGAACTGCCCGGATGTGGTGCAGGCGCTGAATATCATGTCAGCCCTGAATCCCAACATCACCAATGTGATGATCGATGGTGCCTTGTTCCCGAACGAAGTGGACGAACGGAAAATCATGGCCGTACCCTCGGTTTACCTGAACGGTGAACTGTTTGCCCAGGGTCGTATCTCTCTGCAGGAAATCCTGAACAAGCTGGATACCGGGGTAGCAGCGCGTCAGGCCGAAGCCATTGCTGAAAAAGCACCGTTTGATGTGCTGGTGGTTGGCGGTGGCCCTGCCGGTGCCTCTGCTGCCATCTACAGTGCCCGAAAAGGCATTCGTACCGGTATTGTGGCGGACCGTTTCGGTGGTCAGGTGATGGATACCGTTGGTATTGAAAACTTTATCTCCGTTAAGGCGACGGAAGGCCCTAAACTGGCCGCAAGCCTGGAAGAACATGTCCGCGACTATGACGTGGATATCATGACTCAACAGCGTGCCAGCCGGATTGTGGCGGCGGAGCAGGTCGGTGATCTGATTCAGGTTGAGCTGGAAAGTGGGGCAACATTGCACAGTCGCTCACTGGTTATCGCTACCGGTGCCCGCTGGCGGGAAATGAACGTGCCCGGTGAGCAGGAATACCGGGGTAAAGGCGTCGCCTATTGCCCACACTGTGATGGCCCACTGTTCAAGGGGAAAAAAGTCGCCGTCATTGGTGGTGGTAACTCCGGTATTGAAGCAGCAATCGATCTGGCAGGTATTGTTGAACATGTCACTGTTCTGGAGTTCGACAGCAAACTGAGAGCAGATGAAGTGCTGCAACGCAAGGCCCGCTCCATGGGTAATATCGATATCATTACCGAAGCACTGACCACTGAAGTGCTGGGCGATGGTGAGAAAGTGACCGGACTGCGTTACACCGACCGGGCAACGGATAACAGCAATACAATTGAGTTGTCGGGTATTTTTGTCCAGATTGGCCTGGTACCTAACGCCGAGTTCCTCAAGGGCACTCTGGAGTTAAGCCCACGTGGTGAGATTATCACCGGTGCCCAGGGGGAAACGTCTCTGCCCGGCGTGTTTGCGGCCGGTGATGTAACCACCGCACCTTACAAACAGATCATTATTGCAATGGGCGGTGGTGCAAATGCGGCGTTGGGTGCCTTTGATTACCTGATCCGGACGCCAGAGCCACAGCAGCAGAAAGCGGCTTGATTGTCGGTACTTTGGTATTTTGACATAAAACTTTTGAAGTTGTCATAAAGCTTTATTTTTGACCAAACAGACCTCGGTAACAATACTTCACGTGTTGTATAACCGAGGTCTTTTTTTATGTACTGCAGAAAACCCGGGAAATCCAGGGTTAACAATATTCATGTCGACGACAAATAAACAACCATATTTTGACTGGCCAACCTTGTTTCCCACGGTTATGTATTTCAGGGCTTTTTCACATCATCAAATTGTCTCGACACTGTCTAGACAATTGCACTGGAGCAATTTTCTGGAGCTGATCTACCTGAAAGAGCCGTTGGCACGAGACTTTTATGTGCAAATGTGCGGCATTGAGCGCTGGAGTGTTCGCACCCTGCGAAAACAGGTGGGAAGCTTGCTTTTTGAACGGACTATGGCTGCAAAACAGCCCGAAAAGTGCTTGAGGCGCGACTGAATGCCCTGCAAGAAACTGGCAGTATAGAGCCCGAGGTTTTGCTGAAAGACCCTTATTTACTGGATTTTCTCAATCTCAATGACCGCTACCTGGAAAAAGATCTTGAAGATGCCATTTTGTTGCGGGATATGGAGCAGTTTCTATTGGAGCTGGGCAAAAGCGGTATTCATGTGGCTGACTATCTGACCAGCCTGCCTCCCAGAGAATTACTGGAAGCCCGGTTCCAGCAAGCCATAAACAACGCTCGCCAGCGTCTGGCCAATAAAACCAGTGAGTCGTCTTCATGAGCATGGATGTCAGCAAAGAGATCGAGTTCCAAAATGACATTATCGCCCGAATGCAGGCCAATGGCTGGCAGCTGGGCAAGCCGGAACATTATGATCGGACGACAGCACTCTATACCGCCGATGTACTGTCGTTTGTTAAAGGCACCCAGCCCAAAGAGTGGCAGAAGTTCTGCAAGGTTTATCTGCAGGATTCTGAGGCGCACTTTATCAGGCATCTGGAAGGCACAGGCAGTGTTCAAGTAGAGCTTCTGCAATTGCTGATGCTGTTTTGCGGCAGCTTAAGTAATAGGTTTTATCAAAACCGTCCAGCGTTAATACAGTGCGTGCTGTTTTGTCATGATTAGCAACTCAATATTTTCATGATTGATCAGTAATGGTCTATGTTTCTTTGGATTATAAAAAAATTATTCCAATTGCATGTAAAGGTTATATTGATATGAACACTGTAATAACCAAACAATCCGTTCCAACAAGTCAACCCGATACAACAAGTCAACCCGTTATAACAAGTCAACCCGTTCCAACAAGCCAACACATGCTGCAAAAAGTAAGTGAAAGCCGTGTCAAAAAGGCCGGTAACTGCTTGGCCAATACCGGCGGTGGAGTATTTTTTGGCTGGGTGTGTGCAATGTATTGGGGCGCTAGCTATCCTGCACCCATACTTACCGGGGTACTTGTCGGCTGCTTAGCTACCAGTGGCTCCGAAACAATAACAAAAATTTATAACAGAGTCATAACTTCAAAACCCCCGGCCGAGCAAGCACCTGAAACGGTTTGAACATTTGTTATGGGTTATTGCACCGGTTGACCGGTATGGAGTTCCAGACCGCCTGACACCGGCAGGTTAACGCCATTGCAGGAGCGGGAGGCATCGGAGGCGAGGAAGTACATGGCCTCGGCCACCTCTTGCGGGGTGCAGATGCGTCCTAGGTGGCTGACCGAGAATAGACTGCCCTACTGCGGTGGCAGCAAATTGGTCTAAAAATCCGCTTTTGTTCGGCAAATAGCCCCGCTATTCACCTCACAAAACCGAATTTTTATCCTCAATTTTCTGCCATTCTCGTTACGGGCGCTATTCTCGGTCAGCCTCCCAGGGGGTTAGCCTGGTTGAACTGATCGACGACATCGGTCGGGTTGGCCAGAAACATCGGCGTTGCACTGGCAGAAGGGCAGACATTATTCACCCGAATATTGTACTTGCCATAATCCAGGGCCATTGCCCTGGTCAGATTGACCACCGCTCCTTTTGCAGCATTATTAGCGGCCATGTTGTAGTCACCGTTCAGTTCGGACACCGAAGCGGTGTTGACGATAGTACCACCGCCGTTGGCAATCATGGATGGAACAAAGTATTTACTGGTCAGGAAAATGGATTTCACATCCACAGCGAACAGCGTGTCCCAGTCCTTGTGAATGGATCTGAGTCAGCACAGTGTCACCTTAAATACAGAAAAAACTTTTACAGCTCATTAGATTTTTTGACGCACGCGTCTAGTATGGTTCTACCTACAACAAATTGGCTGATGTTATGGATCCAGCAGCGCTTTCTAAAAAATCACCTGACATGTTGTCTGATGTAGTTAGCTCATCCAGAACAGTTGATACTCGTCTAGCCAGTACACCAGAAGTTAGAAATACGGCAGTTTATGGCAGGTTTTCCATAGCACGAACTTCTGATGCGCAGCCAGTCCATGGCGTGGATAGTGTAATACCCATGGTACCACAGGTAAGGGAACTTTCCCCTCTTTACATGTTTGGTTACGGAGTTTCAAGTGTCGATAATATACCAAGGAATTTGTCCCTGTATAATCATTATGCCATGGCCCCGGCGCTTGACCATTATCACCTGGGAGTACAGGCAGGGTTTGATATGGGCTCTGTTTACCGGTCACCTTATCGGATTGCTACTTCTACCCAGGTAGTGGATGTGGGTGGGGAGCCTTGTTCGTCAGCTTCTGCTGATACGGTAAAGAGCAAAGCTGATACGGTAAAGAGCAAAGCTGATACGAGCGAAATGGATGCCCAGCCAGTAGAACCTGAGTTTCTGGCACGTAGATTGCGGACCACCTTTCAGGATTGGCAACTTCAGAAACTTAATAATGCTTTTAAACGCAACAAGTATTTAACAACGTTTCAAAAGTATTCATTGGCTTCAAAGTTGAAGGTAAAAGAATCACAGGTACAAATATGGTTTCAGAATAAAAGATCGGCCATGAAAAAGCAGGCCTCTTTAGCCAGAGAAAGCAAAAGTGCTCGGTCTGTCACGGCATCGAAAGCAGCTGCTTCCCGGGTCCGTTCGACGAAGCAGCCAATGCCTTCAGCATCACGGCAGGAAGTTGGTGCTCAGCAGAGATATGAATTACTGCGCGAGAGGAAAGTAATCAGCTCGGCTATGGCTCAATCACCAGATGAAGCGTTGCAGTTAATATCAGCGAATCTCAAAGATATTCCTCAGGCACAATCTCCCCTTTCACTTGCTGACTATAGTCAATCCGGCAGTTCCGGGCCCGGACTTCCTGCAACTGCTCCAAGGGTTGAATTAACTGATGCTGATGATGAGTCATATTCTTTCACCTCAACTGAAACATGAGCTGGCAACTAAACGTCAACAGGCTTTACAGAATAACTTCTACCTGTTGACTGGATTTTTTGATGCTTGTATCTATTACCTATAACTAACTGGCTGATTTCATGGACCCTGCAGTGCTTTCCCCCGACCAATCTGGCACATCGTTGCGTGGCGCAGTTAGCGCATCTGAAAATGCTGACCCTCGTTCAGCCTCTGGACCAAAACCTGAAAATGCGACTTTCTGCGGCAGGTTTGCTGCAGCCCATCCTGATACTGAGCCAGTTTATTCCGGGCAAGAACCAGTTTGTTCTGTGGATGGATTATTACCCTGGACGTCACAGGCAAGGGACTTTATTGCGCTGGATAGATTTGGTATGGGAGTTGCCAGTATTGGTAATGTGTCAAGGAATATTCCCCTGCTTGACCAGCCTGCCATGGCATCAGCGTTTCCTCCTTATCACAATAGGCATCAGGGACTGGCTGGGCCTGATATGAGTTCTGGTCCCTGGCCTTTTGACCGGGCCGTTACTTCCACCAGAACAGCGGATGATCCGGTAGGAAGTTGCCAATCAGTTCCTTCAGGGAAGATAACGAGCCAAGCTGATACGAGTGAATCATATCCCCGGCAGGCAAGCACGGAACCTGCAGTACTCAGAAAACGATCATATGTGCCTGAATGGAAAGCTAAACAACTTGATAAGGCATTTCAATGCAGGGCTTATGTAACAATCCAGGAACGAGCTTTTCTGGCTTCAGAGCTTGATATGACAGAAGAGGAGGTTAAATTATGGTTTCAAAATAAAAGAACGAATATTAAAAAACGGTGTTTGTTGGATAGTGTAAAAAACAGCGCTCAAAATATGATGCCATCAAGAGCGGTTTCACGGGCCTTGGGGGATCAACAGCAAAGTGCTTCATTGCCCTGGCGTGGGTTTGGTGTGAATCAGACATATACATTATCTTGTGAGAAGTATGTAATCAGCAGTACTGTGGCTAAATCACCAGTTGAAGCGTTGGAAGATATGTTAGTACACATCGAAAGGAGTCCCGCAGTACGATTTTCCCGTTCAGTCGCTAATTACTGCCAATCCAGGCTTGCTCAACCTGAATCCTCTGCAACGACTTCAAATACTGCTCCGGGGAACTGAATAAGGTTGGTAATAAGCCAACTGTCGGCTTATCCATGATGGGCGACTGCAAAGGGAACACCAGGTGGCTGATAGCCATCTGACCTTTCTCACTGAATCAAGGTAAGGTAGCACTATCTTCATTTTCCACAATCTTCACAATTGCCTCAGGGCAAAAAGGATTTCTTTTAAGTCGGCAGAGTTCAGACCGGCGTAATCAGACGGAAATGGTCTTCTGGGTAGTGACTGATGGGCAACCGGTATGCCTGTGATAGATAACGAGCTGGCCATCTTTTTTCTGCCAAGTCTGCTTTTCAGCAGGCTGAAGCATTACTGCTCCATGCTCAGATAACCTTTACCTTCCTGCCGTTTGTTGATATGGATTTTGACAACATCATCACGTCACAAACCAGTCTGTTTTAAAGTGTCAGTTTGAGCTTTCACCGGTAGGTGTCTATGTTCTGGGGAGTCCATTTTATTTCCCCGGGGTGTTGGTTTCATGCCCAATCTTGCTGATTTCCTGTTCCGGAGCGCTGCTGTTTATCCCGATAAAACCGCCATTGTTGCGGGTGAACGGCGTATCAGTTATCAGGTATTAAAAGATACGGCAGCCACTATTGGTCAGGGGTTGCAGCAAACAGGTATCCGGCCCGGTGACCGGGTGGCGGTCAGTTGCCCGAATATTCCCCAATTCATGATGGTTTATTACGGTATTCTCAGTGCCGGTGCGGTTGTGGTGCCGTTGAATATTCTGCTGAAGCCAAAAGAGATCGCCTATCATCTTACCGACAGTCAGGCTGTCGCCTATCTGTGTTTTCAAGGTTCGGATGAACTGCCATTGGGGCAGTTTGGACTTGAAGCCTGTCAACGGGTGAGCAGCTGTGAACACTTTTTTGTTATTACCGTAGACCTCAGCCAGGATGAATGGCGAGGTGAGTCCACGCTATCCGCATTGCTATCCGGCGGCTCAATGGCCGACCCGCAGGACAGGGCCCCGGAAGATACTGCCGCCATTCTCTATACGTCCGGCACCACCGGACGGCCAAAAGGTGCTGAGCTGACTCACTATAACCTGTCGATGAATGCGCTTATCTGCTCGGCCTTATTGATGACCGGTGTCAATGATAGTCATCTGGTGGTTTTGCCGTTGTTCCATAGTTTTGCCCAGACGGCCCATATGCTCCATGCCGTGGCATCAGCATCCACCATGGTGTTGATGGTTCGTTTCGAGGCATTGACAACCCTGAAGCTGCTGGCGCAGGAGCAGATCAGCTATTTCGCTGGTGTACCCACCATGTATATTGCCCTGAATGGTGCGCAGGCGGAGTTGTCTGCCGGTGAACGACAGGCCATTACCGATAAGTTGCGGTTGTGTGTCAGTGGTGGAGGCCCTATGCCTGTAGATGTTTTGCAGGCATTTGAGGGCAATTTCAACGTCACCCTTCTTGAAGGTTATGGTCTCTCGGAGACGTCGCCGGTCGCCTGTTTCAATACTCTGGATCAGGCACGCATTCCCGGCTCCATTGGTCGGCCGATTCCCGGTGTAGCACTGAAAGTGGTTGACGATGAGGGAAATGCTCTGCCTTTTGGTCAGGATGGTGAGCTGGCCATTCGTGGTCATAACGTGATGAAAGGGTACTTTAACAAGCCGGAACAGACGGCAGCGGTGTTGCAAGATGGCTGGTTCCGAACCGGCGATATTGCCCGCTGTGATGAAGCGGGTAACTACTACATAGTAGACCGGAAGAAAGATCTGATTATACGTGGCGGTTTTAATGTTTACCCCCGTGAGGTTGAGGAGGTGTTGCTCGCTCATCCCGATATTATGCAGGCGGCGGTCATTGGGGTACCTGATGATTATTACGTTGAAGAGATTATGGCCTGCCTGATCCTGCGTGAAGGTTGTGAGCTGTCGCCGGAATTGGTGAAGACCTGGGCACGGCAACAGCTTGGGGACTACAAATACCCGCGCTATGTACGGATTTTTCAGGAATTCCCGCTCAGTGCCACGGGTAAAGTATTAAAGAGAGCGTTGCGAGAGCAGGTGAAGGGAGAGCACTTACGGTAGACATTAAAAAGTAACCGGTTTTCTGACATGAATTCCTTAATGTCTACCCTGAGAGGGAGAGCATAAAGGGCTGTAGTCTTCGTTGTATTGACAGTTTTTTATGGCAATGGGCCGGTTTGTCTTATTAACCTTTCGCTATTTGGTGGTTGTTGATTTAAATACCGGGGTAGGACTGACGGGCGATTTCTGTGAAAATAGCCGGTTTTTCATCACAGCACCCAAGAATCCATGCCCACACCGAAAACCGCACCGGACCTTTTCTCCTATCCCAAGTACTGGGCTGAATGCTATGGCACGTCGCCCTGGTTGCCCATGTCCCGTAAAGAGATGGATGCGCTTGGCTGGGATTCCTGCGACATTATTATTGTGACCGGCGACGCCTATGTTGACCACCCCAGCTTTGGTATGGCGGTGATTGGCCGTTTCCTGGAATCCCAGGGTTTTCGGGTTGGGATTATTGCTCAGCCGGACTGGAGCAACCCGGAAGATTTCAAACGGCTGGGCAAGCCAAACCTGTTCTTCGGTGTGACTGGCGGCAACATGGACTCCATGATTAACCGCTACACTGCCGACCTGAAAGTGCGTAATGACGATGCCTATACACCGAACGCACAGCCGGGCAAGCGACCGGACCGGTCGGTGATCGTCTATAGCCAGCGCTGTAAGGAAGCATACAGTGATGTTCCGGTGGTGCTTGGTGGTATTGAAGCCAGTTTGCGTCGTATTGCCCAGTATGATTACTGGAGTGATGAAGTGCGTCGTTCCGTATTGATCGATGCCACCGCCGATATTCTGCTTTATGGTAATGCCGAGCGGGCGCTGGCCGAAGTGGCGGATCGATTGGCGAAAGGCATGACCATTCGGGAGATTGATGATATCCGGGGAACCGTGGTGATAAAACCGGCGCTGCCTTCCGGCTGGACTGAAATTGATTCATCACGGATTGACTGGCCCCGGGATATTCAGTCCCTGGAAGAAGCTTATGGCCTGAGCCCTTATGCTGAGGTAGAAGAGACGGTTTGTGATAGCAAAACCGGCAATCAGCCTGAGTCAGCGGGTGAGAATGACGTGCAGCCGGTGCGCATTATCCCCATGCCTCTGCATCGCAACCAGCAGCTGGACCCGGCCTCCACCTGCATACGGTTGCCATCATTTGACAAGGTGCGCAAAGACCCGGTGCTTTATGCCCATGCTTCCCGGGTACTGCACCAGGAATCCAACCCCCATAATGCCCGGGTGCTGGTACAGAAGCATGGCAACCGTGAACTCTGGGTGAACCCGCCACCCATCCCCCTGGCAACCCCTGAGATTGATGGTGTGTTTGGCCTGTTTTACCAGCGTCGTCCACACCCGTCTTATGGCAATGCCAATATTCCGGCCTACGAGATGATCAAAACCTCGGTCAATATCATGCGTGGCTGTTTTGGAGGGTGTTCTTTCTGTTCCATTACTGAGCATGAAGGTCGTATTATCCAGAGTCGCTCCCATGAATCGGTGATTGCCGAACTGGAAGATATTCGGGAAAAAGTACCGGGCTTTACCGGGCAGATATCCGACCTGGGTGGTCCAACCGCCAATATGTACTATCTCAATTGCAAGGATGACAAGATCCAGGCCAGTTGTCGTAGACTTTCCTGTGTCTTTCCGGGGATTTGTAAAAACCTGAAAACCTCCCACAAGAAGACCACAGAGCTGTATCGGAAAGCCCGTGCCCTGCCGGGTATCAGGAAAATTGCCATTGCCTCCGGCCTGCGCTATGACCTGGCGGTGGAAGACCCGGAATATGTGGAAGAGCTGGTGACGCACCATGTGGGTGGCTATTTAAAGATTGCCCCGGAACATACGGAAAAAGGCACCCTCGATCTGATGATGAAGCCGGGGATGGGCACCTATGACGCCTTTAAAAAGATGTTTGAACACTTCTCCCAAAAGGCAGGTAAAAAACAGTATCTGATTCCTTACTTTATTGCCGCTCACCCCGGCTGTGAAGATGAAGATATGTTGAACCTTTCTTTATGGCTGAAGAAAAACAAGTTCCGTGTGGATCAGGTGCAAACGTTTTATCCATCGCCCATGTCGCTGGCCACGGCCATGTATTATGCCCAGAAGAATCCGCTGAAGCGGATCAGCTACAAAAGCCCCCGTTTGTATACGCCAAGAACATTGGATCAGCGTCGTTTGCAAAAGGCCTTTCTCCGTTACCATGATGCGAAAAACTGGCCCTTCCTGCGCCAGGCCCTGCGGGATATGAATCGTTCCGACCTGATTGGTTCCGGTAAGCATCAATTGATTCCGGAAGAGGAAAACAAGGGGCAAAGAAGATCTGGCCAGCGGATACAATCGCAGGGTGATTTCCAGAAAGCCCGGGGCGGTCAGTGGGATAATCGCAATTCCAGAACATCAAAGAGTCCAACATCCCGGCAGAAAAAAGGTCGGGGCAGGTAAACTTAATGACCGTTTAAATATCTCCCGGGCATGGGAATGAACATTGTGTACATGGTTTCAATGAGTTTGACGAGCACAATCTCCGTTCACCCTGAGCGGAGTCGAAGGGTGCTTGGCACGATCTATCAGAGTCCGGAGTTTCCGCCTTTAGGCCCTATGGGTCCTTTGACAGGCTCAGGACGAACGAAGTGCGGAGGCACGACAACCCGTCAAACTCATTGACACCATGTGTCAGGCCAGTCCGGATGTCCGGACTGGCCTGTCTGTTAAAATAGCGCTGATTTTTCATTCTTAATGATATGCGCTTTATCTTCCTTGCATGTTCAGTAATCTATTCAGCAGATTGATTGCATAGTTGTGGGAAACAGCGCAGTTGACCGGATTACTCAACATGATGTCCCCTTTGTAATGGAACAGGTATTGTTCTGCGGGATTACTCTCGTCCGGAGTGTACTGGGGGTGAACAAACAGGCATGAATCTGCCGGATTCAGTTGTTCTGTTGCCAGGTACTGCTGATAGATGTCGGCCGCGTAATTGATCAATGTGTTCATTGTTTCAGGTTTTCCCAGCATAATTTCCAGAACACTGGTACGCTGTATGGGTGGGTACTGGGAAGGGCTGGCATTGGAATTTTCCCGTAAAGACACAGTTAGTCCCAATTCCTCTGCTTTTGCCTGCAATACATCGTATAACTCATCAAATCGGCCGTTATCCTTGTGCTGATGGTCGAGGTGCATGTGTATTGCATCCGGTTCCCGGGGGGTAAAACCGGAAATCAATTGGTTGATTTGATGATGGACCTGTTTGGCTTCGGCACTGTCCACTTTTGTCATGGATTCAGCTTCAACATGGGCGTAGTAGGCAAATAGCTGGGATTCAGATGGATAATACACTTGGCGTTCAATACCAAGCTTTGCCGCAAAGGATTCAGTTTCAGGGCTTTGTCCATGAAAGATTGGCTCTGATGCGAAACTGATACTGATCAGGGCAAAGGTACTTAGAAGGCCCAGGGCAAGAGATTTCATCTTGATATAATTCAACATATTAATGTTCCTTTTTGTTATCTATTTAATTATTTTTTCCAAGCTATTATATTTTTTGAGATTTTAAACTGACCTCCTGGTTAGTATTGCTAACAATCAATCCGTCAGTGGCAGTAACCGCTATAGGTATTGCCGGATCATAGTGTCCAAATCCTCAGCAGAAGATGGAATCCCGCGCCCGTGCATGGCGACAGCCATGTTGCATAACAGGAACAGGTTCAATGTGCCATTTTCCTGCAGTTGAGGGTGATCGAGGAGTTGTTCCAGTCCTCTTAATTGGGGTAACCCCTGTTTGTGCATCATGCCCGCAATGGCGCTGAAAAGGGTCATGTTCACTGCGCCATTTTCCTGCAGGTGAGGGTGATTGAAGAGTTGGTCCAGCTCCCTCAACTGGGGTAACCCCTGACTGTGCATCATGCCTGCAATAGCGCTGAAAAGAGGTATGTTTAATGCACCATTTTCCTGCAGGCGGGGGTGATTGAGGAGTGGCTCCAGCTCCCCCATGCGGGGTAACCCTTGATGGTGCATCATGCCTGCAATGGCGATGAAAAGGGGCATGTTTAATGCGCCATTTTCCTGCAGGCGAGGGTGTTTGACCAGTCGTTCCAACTCACGCAATCCAGGAAACCCGTGCCCATGCATCATGCCAGTAATGGCGTAGAATAGGGGCAGGTTATATGTGCCGTTTTCCTGCAGGCAGGGGTAATTAAGGAAGCGGTCCAGCGGACTCATTCGGGGCAACCCGTGATAGTTCCTCATGCCCGCAATGGCCCTGAAAAGGGGCAGGTTCAAGGTGCCATTTTCCTGCAGGCGAGGGTGATTGAGGAGTGCCTCCAGTTCCACCATTTGGGGTAGCCCACGACGTGGCATCAGTTCTGAAATGACTCTGAAAAGGCGCAGGTTCAATGCGCCATTTTCCTGCAGGCGGGGATGATTGAGGAGTTGCTCCAGCTGCCCCGTTCGAGGTAACCCGCGCCCGCCCATCATGCCTGCAATGGCTGTGAAAAGGGGTATGTTCACTGTGCCATTTTCCTGCAGGCGGGGATGATTGAGGAGTCGGTCCAGCTGCCCCATTGGGGGTAACCCACGCCTGTCCATCATGTCTGCAATGGCTGTGACAAGGGGCATGTTCAATGCGCCATTTTCCTGCAGCCGGGGGTGATTGAGGAAACGGCCCAGCTCACTTATTCGAGGTAACCCACGCTCGAACATCATTTTTCTAATGGTGCAGAAAAGTGACAGGTCCACTGCGCCATTTTCCTGCAGGCGGGGGTGATTGATGAATAGTTCCAGCGCCCTCATTTGGGGTAACCCTCGCCCTCGCATCATGCTTGCAATGATCATAAAAAGGGGTCGGTTCAATGCGCCGTTTTCCTGCAGGCAAGGGAGACTGAGGAGTTGGTTTACATGCGTCATCCGAAGAGAGCTGCGCCCGCTAGTCATGCTGGCCATGGCTCTCATAACGTCATGGTCCTGCAGGCTGGGGTGAGCGCCGGTTTGGCTCAACCAACTCATCAGGCCGGAGGGGAACCAGCGCCCGGGGCGGGCGGCAAATAACGAACGGGTGTTTGGATCTGGATAAGGGGTGTAGCGCTCGACGATAGGCCTTTGTTGGGCGCTCCTCTGGTTAAGAGTGGCTCTACATAGAGGACAGATATTTTCTTCCAGCCGCCAACGCCTCAGGCATTTTCTGTGAAACATGTGACGACAATCAGTCACCACGACTCTTTTTCCTGCAAACGGCGAAAGACAAACAGGGCAGTTGTCCAGCTCAGTTTGATAAGAAGTCGCTGGCTGGTTATTTTGGGCCGAGCCTGGTACTTGCATGTGCTTTATCTGACTTGAATCGGTTTGCGTTATCTTATTTGGTTCCCCGGGAGGCATTTTTCTGTGGCAACCAACGCTGAATGAATGCAATGCCAGTGTTAACCGGGTCCCGCTAATTTGTCGGCTGGTGTTCCAGATGTCAGGCCCCGAATACAATCAGGAGATCCATGCACCGTCTGTGGCCATGGATGGTCGCCAGGCTAAGAGCCGACATACCATCGTCAGTATGCTCATCGATCTGGATGCCCGGAGTGAACAGCATCGCTTCGATACACCTGAAGTGGCCGTGTGTTGCCGCCAGGTGGAGAGCCGTCCTGCCATTAACCTTTTTATTGACCTGGATACCGGGAGAGGCCAGTAACGCTTTGAGAGATCCTGTATTGCCGTGTTTAGCAGCGATCTGGAGAGCGGTCCAGCCCTTGTTGGTTTTCATATTGACCCGGATGTCTGGATTGGCCAGTAGTGTCTCGACGGACTTTGTATTATCGTATTTTGCAGCGATGTGGAGAGCGGTCAAGCCCTTGTAACTCCGCTTATTGACCCGGGAGCCGGGAGTGGCCAGCAACACCTTGAGGGACTCTGCACAGTTATTTATGGCCGCTAAGTGGATAGCCGTAAAACCATAAATATCCTGCCTGCTGACCTTGTCGCGTTGAACATGGGGCAGTAACAAATCGATGGCGTCTGGACAGTCGCTTAAGGCAGCGAAATGGAGAACTGTCCAGTTTATATTATCGGCGATATTGCTATCTGCTCCTGCGTCGAGCAGCAATTTCAGATGCTCGGATTTGCCCCATAATGCTGCGATCATCTGGGGCGTGACGCCATCGTAATTACTGGCATTGGTATTTACTTCGCTGTTAGCAAGCAGCTCTTTCAGGCATCCTGTGTCGTTTTCTTTTTTGCTGGTATACGGTTTGAGCATCCGGTAGCCAAAGAAGGCTTCATTGATATTTAAGCCCCTGGCAACGTATTGTTGACGGACCTCGGTGATGCCGATTTTGGTGGCAATATGCAGGGGCGTTTCGCAGAACTTATTGGTGGCATTGACACTTGCTCCATGGGTAACCAACCATTTCAGGCACTGGACGTTGCCATTCTCAGCCGCAATGTGCAGGGGCGTCCGACCCTCCTGATCAGCGGCTTTGACATCGGCCTGGTGGTTGATCAGTGCCTGGGCGCAATCGATATGGCCGGAATCAATGGCGATAGCTAACGGGTATACAGCCCAATCGGTGACCGCCGAGAGGTAAATCTGTGCTGCCAGACTGGCATCAAGGGCCAGAAGCTTGTTCAGTGTTGTCAGATCCCCGGTACGACAGACATGAAGCACCAGGGATTCACAATAAAATGAATCATTTTCCAGGATGCGGCTCCCGTTCACACGAACCAGCGGCAGTGCCGGTTGTTTGCAATCACAGCATTGGCGTTGATCGAGGCTTTTTCCCTTTTGCAGGTCACCGTCAAGCCATTCGGTGATGCATCCCAGGTGGAAAAAATGAGGTTTTGGTTGGCAGGAAGTTCGGACCGGTGTTTTGTGCCAGGCAGATTGCCCTGTGGTGACTTCGTTGCTACCAAGGCAGATAGAACAGGTAAATGAGGGATTTGTGTTGCTGCTGACGCTATTCATTTCTTTGGGCTGTTTTGATGCAGATAATGACTAGGACTGAAAACAGCAGGAAAAATTCCATAAAACAGCATTATGAACAAGGTGTTTCTGGATAAGCGTTTATAGTCGTATAAAAACAGCCACGGTAATTCAGAGCACGCTGAATAGATGGCGAACCTCTTCAATTCTGGCAAACCGTTTGACGCCGTGTTGGCGACTGTCAAAACGGATGGAGAAATTACGGTCATTAACCTCAATCACTTCTCCGCGACCAAAGATGGCATGATCAATAATGGCCTTGAGCTGCCATGGCGCGTCGGAGGGTATACTGGCTCCTGTGTTGGCAGAGCCCGTGGATTCGTCGTTTATCGCAATGTCGGGCACTGCTTCCAGTCGTTCGGCCAGTGTCGCCCGGGCTGAGCAGACGTAACGTCTTGATACTGGCGTAAGACCGATTTTATCGATGCCTTCAGCCAGGTCGTCATCGGCATCTTCATGGAGCAGGTTGCCCAGGGATAAGACATGGGGCAGGTTCATTTCCAGTAAAAAGGGGCTGATGCTGTCCTGGTGATCTTTTCCGGCAAGGGGTTGGCCATCAGCTGACCGTGAACGTTTTCCGGAATCTTTTTTGGCATCTTTGTTGGCATCTTTGTTGGCATCTTTGTTGGAAAGACGGGTGAGCTCGCCCTGTGCGGTAAACAGGTGTAATTGCTGTCTGGCACGGGTCATGGCGACATAGAGCAGGCGACGCTCAGACTCAATAGCATTACTGGTCCTGGCCGACAGGTTAGCCATTTCATCTTCCCTGAGGAACGGCCAGTATTGGCGGGTCAGTCCCGGGATTAACACAACCGGCCATTCCAACCCCTTGGAACGATGGCAGGAGCTGAGCTTGATGCCGTGAGTCGATCGTTGTCTCTGATCTTTCTGTTGCTTCTGCTTCTCGATTAATTCAGCAATGTGCAGGCAACAGTGGGCGGTGTCTTCGTTCAGCTGTTTGAGGAAACGATGAAAACCTTTGATTGCCAGAATCTGTTCATCCGTTCTCTGTTCATTGAGGCTCATGGATTTGAGGCTGTCGTATATTTCGGATTGTTGAATATACCGGGCGATCAGCGTATGGGCCTTGTGTTTGTTGCCATTGTGCTCCAGCCATGAGAACAGTTCTGCCCTTTGTGTCAGTTTTCGCACCTGAAAGTCACTGATGTCTTTGATGTTGGTTGCTAGCTTGCCCAGGGTTTTACCCAATTGGTGGCTCTGGTCCTTCAGCTGCTGGCAAAGCCAGTCAATATACTGTTGTTTAAGGCCGATATGGGGCAGGGTCAGAAGTCTTGCCAACTTATGGGAACGAACCTCTGGCAGTAGCCCGGCAAAGCCACCACTGGCCAGGGTCATGGCATCGATCAGTGAGGCAATTTCCGGCCTTTGAAACAGCGAGGGGCCGTCACTGCTGTAGGGAAGGCCCATTTCCAGCAGGTTCAGCTCAATGGGCACGGCCTGGGCCCAGACCCGCACCAGAATGGCAATATCTTCCGGTGGTGTTCCGGATGCCAGATATTCGGTCAGCGCCTCAACCACAAAACGACTGTCGTCTGCACCCGGTTGACTGATGCGAATCAGGGAGGGCGCGTTGTCCGGATGGGCAATGCAGAGCACATTTTTGCGGGACCGGTTCTGGCTGATTAAATGGCTGGCAGCCAGGGCAATACTGTGACCATAGCGAAAGGTGTGGGGCATGGTGAGTTCTTTAACGTCACCGGTAGTGCCATAGTCCTGCTGAAAATGGTTCAGAATGTTGTCGATATTGGCACCGGCGAATTCGTAGATCGTCTGGTCGGGATCGCCAACGGCAATCATTCGGGCGCGCTGTCCGGCAATCAGCCGGGTAAACTGATGCTGAAGGGTTGAGGTATCCTGGTATTCATCAACGATGATAAAGTCCATTTTATCAGCCACTTTGGGCACCAGTTCCGGATGTGCCCGGATCAGTGTCACCGGGTCGTACAGCATATCGGTGAAGGTGATTGATCGCTGTTGATGGCGCCACTGCTCAAACTGATGAAACAGTTTGATGAAAAAGCGATAGTCATCGGTATAACCGGATTGCTCAAACCATAGCTCAGGGCTGGTTAAATGGGCTTTGACCGATTCAATAAAGCTGATGGCCGCTTCGATCAGACGGGCAGCATCCGAGCGCATCCGGTCCTTAATGGTTTCCGGTGCCAGTTTCAGGATCAGTGTCCTGACCTGTAGCTCAACGACTTTCTCCGATAACGGTTGTTTGTTGTAGGGGGGTCTTATCTGCCAGCCTTCCAGAGTTCTGAGCAGTTTCAGCCCTGTGGCGTGGTAGGTTCTGATTTCCGGGAGCTGCCGCTGGTTTTCCGGCAAGTCTGCCAACGGACTACTGGTCAGAGTGCGAAGCTTTTTGGCAAAGTCGATCTGGGCCGCTTTGTTAAACATCATCACCATCAATCGACGCGGGTCAGCCCCTTTGCACAGCAGGTTGCTGACCAATTGTGCCAGGGTTGAGGTTTTGCCCGAGCCAGCCACGGCAATACAGAGGGCATGGTCTTTATCGTGGTCGGCAACTGCTTGCTGGTGGGGCGTCAGTTTCATTCAGTCAGGTGCTGTTGATAGCGTTTGGAAAGTGCAAGGCTAGCAAAATTTGCGCGACTTCCATAGATAGCGCATGCGTCATCTTCCGAAGCCGGGGTACGGAAATTTCGGTGGAGATAAAGCGACAATGACGGAATAATGAGGCCATCAACACCAAGGATCACCGTGTAATGGCTTCACTTTATTTCTATTTTTCTTCCATGGATTCGGGCAAGAGTACCTACCTTCTGCAGTCAGCTCATAATTATGAGAGTGCCGGTAAACGGGTGTTGTTGCTGGCTCCGGTGATTGATGACCGTTTTGGTGTCGGCAGAATCACCTCAAGGATTGGCCTGCAAAGTGAAGCGGTGGCCATTTCCCAGAGTGATGACCTGAAGCAGCAAATTGCCAGAGAGCACAGTGAAGACTATATCGCCTGTGTTATGGTCGATGAAGCACAGTTCCTGACCCCGGAGCAGGTGTGGCAACTGTCGGATGTGGTGGATGTGCTGGGTATTCCGGTACTTTGCTTTGGCCTGCGCACCGATGCTTTTGGTAAGGCGTTTGCCGGCAGTGAAGTGTTGCTCAGTATTGCTGATGAACTTACCGAGCTGAAAAGCATCTGCAAGTGCTGTGAGAAAAAGGCCAATATGCAGCTGCGTCTTGACGGTGACGGTAAGCCGGTAAAAAGCGGCAGCCAGGTGCAGATAGGGGGCAATGACCGCTATCTTTCTGTTTGTCGAAAGCACTATAAGTCGATGATGGGGCTTGGGAGCTAAGGAAATAACTTCCCTATTTTCATTGCCTGACTCCGTTCGGACTGAGCTTGTCGAAGTTCGGTGGCACGACCCTTCGACAAGCTCAGGGTGAACGGAAATAAAAGACAATTCCTAAGCGCTTCCCGTTGCCCGCCTCCCGCATAAGCATAAGCAGGCTGTCTTTTTCGGGCGGCAGGCAGCTTATTGACCATTCCTAACTCATCCAGCGCTGAACCCCTAGGGCGGTCATCACCAGTTCTACCGACAGTGCGGCCAGTATCATGCCCATTACCCGGATGATAATGGCCGAGCCATTGTGGCCAATCACCCGAAAGATCCGGTCGGCAAACAGCATCAGGCCACAGGTGACCAGTAGTACCAGCGTCATGGCACCGGCGGTCATGGCCTGCTGGCTGAAGGTTTTGACGTGATTGTCGGTCAGTACAATCACCGCCATAATCGCCCCGGGGCTGGCAATGGAGGGGACCGCCAGAGGGAATACGGCCAGTTGGTGACCGGGTTCCCTGGACCCGGAACTGTCTTCAGGATCAGAAAAAATCATCTGCAAGCCGAACAGAAACAGGATGATTCCGCCTGCCAGCTGCAGGGAGATCAGCTGAATGTTCATCGCCTTTAGAATAATCTGACCAAGAACCAGTGCCGAAAGGAGGATGACAAAGGCGTAAATGGTTGCTTTCAGGGCGACTCGGCGTTTTTGTGTTTCTGACAGTCGTGCCGTCAGTCCAGTGAACAGTGCCAGAGTGCCGACCGGGTCAATGGTGGACCAGAGCATGATAAAGTCTTTGAAGAAAAGCTCCATAATAGTACCTGCCCAGTTGGTTATGGGTGTTATAGGATGAAGCCGGGCAGCCATTCCTGGGAATAGCGGTCAAACTGCGCAAATACCTGACGACATCTGTTCGTTATTTCATGGTTCCTGTACACATCCAATATCTGGAAAAATGGCAACCATGACTGAATAAAAATATTCCTTCTTCTTCAATTAAATAAGACAAACGTCAATTGTCCAGTGATTAGGTACACAGCAGGAAAAAAAAGTGACCAGTACCTATGTTTTGGCTATCGCTAACTATATATAATTTATTCTTATTTTTTTATTCGAAAAAACAATATAACAGAGCCTGAGTTAATTTCTAAGGCTGGATGTCGTTGCATGGAACTGTCACTTCTGCACGTTGTTGCTGCCATGGGGGTTGTTGGCCTGGGGGCTATTGTCCAGGGAACCATCGGCTTTGGCATGGCGGTTGTTGCCGCACCTTTTCTCTATCACATAGATCCTGCCCTGATACCGGGACCGCTGATTTTTTCCGTGCAGTATTTCAGGTATAACCGCTATTCTGTCTGCCGTTTGAAGGTATCCGGAGGTGAGACCGGGAGAGTGAGAAAGTTGACAGAAATCACTATTTTGGATAGTTTGTCACGCCATGCGCTGATTTGACCTTGGCTTGCGGGCGCATTACAAATTCCGCTAAAAGAAGGGTTTCAATTAAGAATTCCTTATGAAACCACTCTGTTAGCATCAGGGTGGTTTTTTTATGCATATGATTGAATTGAATAACCTGACCAAGGTGTTTGCCGCCGGGGACACCGAGGTCAAGGCCATTGACGGAGTAAATCTGTCGGTGCCTGAAGGTGCCATCTACGGTGTGATTGGCTCCAGTGGCGCAGGGAAAAGCACGCTGATTCGCTGCGTCAACTTACTGGAGAAACCGACTTCAGGCCAGGTGCTTGTGGATGGTCAGGACCTGACTCTGCTACCTGAGAAATTATTGCGCCAGGCCCGTCACAACATTGGAATGATTTTTCAGCATTTCAATCTGCTGTCCAGCCGCACTGTGTATGATAATGTCGCTCTTCCCCTGGAGTTGGCCGGTGCCAGCAAATCAGAAATAGAACAGGCCGTTCTGCCCCTGCTGGAACTGACCGGGCTGGACTCAAAAAGAAACAGTTATCCTGCCCAGCTGTCCGGCGGTCAGAAACAGCGGGTGGCCATTGCCCGGGCCCTGGCCAGTAAGCCGAAAGTGCTGTTGTGCGATGAAGCCACGTCCGCACTGGACCCGCAGACTACCCGGTCAATTCTTGCCCTGCTGAAAGACATCAACCGTCAGCTTAAAATTACCATTCTGATCATTACCCATGAGATGGATGTGGTGAAAACCATCTGTGATCGAGTGGCCATTATGAGCTTCGGCAAGATCATTGAAGAGAATGAGGTAGAGCAGTTCTTTCTCAACCCCCGGACGGATCTGGCCAAAGAGTTTGTGCGCAGTGCGATTCATGAAAAGCCGGTGGCAGAAATTGAAGCCCGGTTCCAGTCTGAACCCTGTGAAGGTGCCAGGCCGGTGGTGCGCATTACCTTTGTCGGGCAGGGGGTTGTCCAGCCGTTGATTACCAGGGCGGCAAGACAGTTCAATACGGACTTTAATATCCTGCAGGCGGATATTGAAACGGTCAATGAAAAAGCCATGGGCTTTTTGATGGTGGAAATTATGGGTGAGCCGGAAGGCATTGAGCAGTCGCTGCAGTTTCTGCAGGGCTTGCATAACTCACCAGACAATACGGTCCAGGTAGAGGTGATTGGTTATGTCAGCTGATGCATGGTCACTGTTGTTCAAGGCGCTCTGGGAAACCCTCTATATGGTGGCCTTTTCCGGAGGGATCAGCTTTCTGCTTGGTATCCCGCTGGGAGTGCTGCTCTACGTGACCCGGGAAGGACGTATTCTGGAAAACCGGGTTGCCAACCTGGTTCTGGGCGGTATGGTCAACGCCGGACGTTCCATTCCTTTTATTATTCTGATGGTGGCTATCATCCCGTTGACGCGACTGCTGACCGGTACTTCCATTGGAACCACCGCTGCGATTGTGCCACTGACCGTGGCGGCGATCCCGTTTGTTGCCCGCATTGCCGAAGGTGCCTTGAATGAAGTGCCTTCCGGATTGGTGGAGGCCGCCCAGTCCATGGGTGCCAGCCCGTTGCAGATTGTTACCCGGGTGTTGCTGCCGGAGGCCAGGCCCGGGCTGATTAATGGCATGACCATTACGCTGGTAACGCTGGTGAGCTACTCGGCCATGGCCGGTGCCATTGGTGGCGGAGGCCTTGGTGACCTGGGCATCCGTTATGGCTACCAGCGGTTTGATGGGGTCATTATGCTGGCCACGGTGGTGGTGTTGATTGCCCTGGTGCAATTGCTGCAGATGGTGGGTGATCGCCTGCAGCACTATTATGATCGCAGTCACTAATAATCATTTGTAAGGTGGGAATCCATCAACGTCACTAATGTTGATGGCATGTTGTTAAAGTCCGGGAGTAATCAATGACTTTTAATATTCTAAAAACAGTAAAAATCCTGGCCAGTTCGGCGGTATTAGCGTCAGCAGCATTGCTGGCAGGCTGTGGTCAGTCGGATGATCCAGAAGGTCCGCTGAAGGTGGGGGTGATGGCGGGGCCTGAGGCCGATGTGATGAAAGTGGCGGTAGACATCGCCAGACAGGACCATAATGTGGCTGTGGAGCTGGTGGAGTTCTCTGATTATGTGTCGCCAAACGTAGCGCTGTCGGACGGCAGTATTGATGCCAATGCATTCCAGCATCGCCCTTACCTGGACAGTATGGTGCGTGACCGGGGCTTTAAGCTGGTTGCCGTTGGTAACACCTTTGTTTATCCCATTGCCGCTTACTCAAAGACGTTGAAAGACATCAGTGAGTTGCAGGATGGAGCCAAAATCGCTATTCCCAATGACCCAAGTAATGAAGGCCGTACACTGATTCTTCTGCATCAGCGTGGCTTTATTAAGCTGAACGATGTGAATAATCTGGAAGCAACACCGGCAGATATCATTGAAAATCCCCGTGACTTCCAGTTTATTGAACTGGATGCGGCTCAGCTGCCCCGCTCACTGGATGATGTGGATATGGCCTTTATCAACAACACCTATGCGGTACCGGCGGGTTACACCCCAACCCGTGATGCCCTGCTGGTGGAAGATAAGGACTCTCCCTATGTGAACATCATCGTCACCCGTGAAGATAATCAGGCAGACCCGCGTGTACTGGCCCTGGTTAAGTCGTATCAGACGGATGCGGTGGAAACCAGGGCTGCGGAGCTGTTTAAAGGGAGTTCTGTGGCTGGCTGGAAGTAAATGTTCTACATGCTGGAAGCGGTTTGCTTCCGGCATTATTTATGCTTTATGGCCTTGAGGCCGTTAATCATCGTTACCCCTTCGTGTAAAGTGACCATCATCTGCCTCTTCTGGGATACTGATACCACTGGCCGGTTGGTTTGCGTTTGCGTTTGCTTTAGACGCTCAAGGTTCTTTATGACTTGTTGAGAAAGATGGTTGACCTTTAGAATCGTTATTTCACTTTCACTTTCACTTTCACTTTCACTTTCTTCTCTTGTTTCTTTTTCTATAGAATGGCTTTGTGCAGTTTGGCTGCCAGTGTTGTCACAAGTGACCTCATCCGTATCATCAACAGTTGATTCGTCGCTGTCGTAATCAGTTGATTCGTCGCTATCATAAACAGTTGATTGGTCGCTGTCGCAAACAGCTGAGTCGTCGGTATTACTGCATGATGGCACATAATCTTTGGCATTTATCTCTAAGAAGGTACTGTGGTTTTCTCGCAACTGCTCATTTCTGACGGGTAAAACCTCAGTTTCTGTCGTCAGTTTATTGATTTTACTGGGCTGTAGAGGATCGCATGTAGAATTTGTCAGTCTTTTTTGAGGCGTTACGTTTTCTCTACACGAAGAAGCATCCACCAAAGGTTCTTTATTGTTCTGGCTGGTTGGCTGTTCAATTCCGGCATCATGCTCAGCATCGGGCTGTGCTGAGGTTCTCTCCAAATCTGATGGTTTTTGTGTATCGGCCTTTTTCTGTTGATTATCTGGCAAACACTGATGATTGTTACCGGAACCTGAAAGCGTAATGTTTACGGCTGAGGGGGAGGCGTCGTTTTTTTCTTCAACTCTCAATTTTTTGCGCGGCCGTGGTATGAGTATTTCAGGAATTGGTTTTCGTTTATGTCTTTCAGGTCGACATTTTACAACGGCAAAATCTCTCCATTTGAACAGATCTTTTCTATGAAAGTCCGGAGACATTGCATTTGATAACTCAACCCAAAGCGCCAAAAGGTAATAGCCATTGCGATCAGCTGAAATATTTGGTCCGTCTTTCATTCCCAGGGAAATATCTCGTAGAAACTTGAAGTGATCTCCGTCACTGTTCCTTTTTAAAAAATCCAGGAGTTTTTCTTTCTTTGGCCTGAATTTCCAGGCGCTTTCCTCAATGAAATCGTGATACTTAAACGCTTTTCCAATCATTTCATAGGCAGCTTCCACCCTGGTATTATCAGACTGACATATTTTCCTCAGAATGGGAGGAGTGAAAAATTTTTTGACCAGCCTGGGGGTTCTCTGATCCACGGTATTTTTTGTTAAACCAGTAAAACAGAAACGCTTGCCATCAAGAATGTAAATGGTTTGGTCATCATCTTCACACGGAGGAATTTTTTTGGAGCCAAAGTGGACATCAACATCCCGAAAGCCAAAGCTCCTGGCCTTTTTCAGTACGTCCTCAGCACTGGAGGTAGTCTTGGTAACAAAGTCCTCAAAAGTTCTGGGTTTGGAATATGTGTGATCAGTAGCAAATGCTTTGTCAGCACTCAGATCCATAATTTTATTCTCTTTAAATAGTCCGGAAAATCTAGCTCTCGACTTTGTGGTTGACAAGGAATCAGAAATGGTTGGAAAGTGGTTTCGCAGTGTGCAGGTTAATTCAGGCAATAGCAGAAGGATTAACCTTCTACCAGGTGGGTAAATGCCGCTAAAGCCTCCGGATCTCCACGTTTGATTTTATTCGCAATGACATAATGGAAAAAGTAATGGAAGTGTTCGTGATCCTGGGCCGCAAACAGGCACTCATCGCCCGGTAGTACCGGTGTGTTATCGACCTTTTTATCATCGGCCACCATGGCCATGACCCGGCCATCATTGTACAAACGCCAGCTGGTGACATGAACCAGTACAATCGTTTTAAACTGGTCTTCGGTCAGAATGGCATGGGTGCCGATGGTGTCGGGGATTTCCTGAATAATGACAGCTTCATCCGACTCTATGGGTGGGTAGTAATTGGCCGCGTTTTCCAGTTCCGCAACCTTGTGATCCGGTACGTCGAAAAATGCATGGTCGTGTATCTTGTCAAAGTAACCTTCCCAGTGGCCATTTAATGGGTCATTGAGCTCACGGGCAGGTACCACCTTATTCAGCCAGGGGATGAGGGCATCAACCGTGCCGTCTTTCATCATTGCCCAGCAGAGAATTTTCATGCTGAACAGCTTGCCCGGATTGGCATCATTGCTGTAGAGCATTTCCATACCATCCAGTTCAGGAGCAATGCGCACAATCTGATGAAGGTTAACCTCGTCCAGAGGCTTGCGGGTGAACATATCGATGACATTGCCACTGTTATCATCGGGCTGATTTTTATCTTCAGGTTCTTTGGCCATGAACAATCCCGGGTAAAGCTGAGTCTGGTAAAAATGACGAAGTTCATAGCCCATATCGGCATGGTCGTATCATCCTGCACTATTGGTTGCAGTGGGGGAGCACAAACAGGAAGGTATGAATCCTGACGCTGATTAACAGACGCTTTGCACCACAAAGGCACAAAGAAGACTGGTAAGAGCAAAGATCAAACAAAAAAAATGCTTTTACTTTGTGTCTTTGTGGTTAAAACAAAAATATTACCGCAGGAGTATTAAGGCACTGGCCAGGTTTCTGGCTGCCCGGATCAGGTTCTCCTCACCTTTGGCCAGGGCCTCGGACAGTGGGACTGCACCGTGAACAATCGGGAACAACGCATCAATGCCACAGTCGTAGACCGCGTCAACATCGGAACCCACAGAGCCAGCCAGAGCAATCACCGGAAGATTGAACTGTTTGGCAATCCGGGCAACCCCCACGGGTGTTTTTCCCTGCGCGGTTTGTCCATCAATCCGGCCCTCTCCGGTAATCACCAGATCAGCGCCGATCAGTTTTTCTGCCAGGCCGACGGCATCCATGACGATGTCAATACCCGGTTTCAGTTCAGCATCCAGAAACGCCAGCAGGGCAGCACCCATGCCCCCGGCAGCGCCTGCTCCCGGCTGTTGCCCAACATCTTTGCCAAGGTCCCGTTGCAGAACGCTGGCATAGTGTGTCAATGCCTGGTCCAGTTGTTCGACCATCTCAGGAGTCGCCCCTTTCTGGGGACCAAACACTGCTGAGGCACCATTGGCTCCGGTAAGTGGATTGTCCACATCGCAGGCCGCAATAAACTCGATGGTCTGGAGTCGTCTATCCATCGCACCGGTATCAATGCGACACAGACGTGACAGCGCTGCACCACCCCGGGGCAGCTCCCGGCCATCAGCATCCAGCAGTTTTACCCCCAGTGCCTGCATCATACCTGAGCCACCGTCGTTAGTGGCACTGCCGCCAATACCGACGATGATGCGTTTAATGCCCTGGTCCAGGGCGCTGAGAATCAACTCTCCGGTCCCCCGGGTGGTACTGAGCATCGGGTTGCGTTGATCCCTGGGTACCAGCTCAATACCTGAAGCCCCGGCCATTTCAATGACAGCGGTTTCAGCATCACCCAGCAGGCCGAAGCAGGCCTGAACGGTCTCTCCCATTGGGCCGGTTACCGCAACATCCACCAGTGTGCCACCGGTAGCGTCCACCAGTGACTGCAGCGTACCTTCGCCACCGTCGGCAACCGGAACCTTGATGCACTCGGCATCCGGCAGGACCTGCTGCAAACCGGTTGCAATGGCCTGTGCTACTTTGGCTGCGGTAAGACACTCCTTAAAGGAATCGGGTGCAATAACAATTTTCATGGTCTGTTCCCCCAGTATTGAAGAGTGCCGTAAATCAGTGTGGCGGCCCCGGAAAAGCAGCAAAAACAGTGCCTGTCCACTTAGTTAGAAAATATGATTTCATTTGGTTAACTACTTATTCAGGGGGATAATCATAGTCCGTTGGACGATCTGTTGAGTTACAGGTTCCGTAGAGAAGTTTTTATAGAAATAATCGGTTAAACGCAACGCCATTCAGCCTGTCTGCCTGAGGCTGTCTTCTAAATAAGGTTTTCTAGCCAGATATATGGAGTGCTCCATGACAGAATTGAAACTGGACTCATTTGCCGAGGGCTTGCATGTTGCTGTCATCGGAGCCTCCGGTGCCATCGGCAAAGCCATGGTCCATTGGCTGGAGCAGGTACCAACAGTCACCAGAATTTATGCCTTTTCACGCAGTGAACCTGAGTTTGGCCAGGTGAATAAAACCGTTTTTCACCCCATGGATCTTCTGGATGAAAACAGCATTGCCAAGGGTGCGGATCAAATTTCGGAGCCGTTGGACCTGGTGTTAGTCACCACCGGTATCCTCCATGAGGGGGAAGGCCTGAAGCCGGAAAAATCCATCAAGGATTTCCAGCCCGATCACTTTGCCAGAATCTTCGCCGTCAATACCACCGGACCCGCCATGGTTGCCAAATATTTTCTTCCCAAGCTGGCCAGAAACCGTAAGAATGTGTTTGCCGTGTTATCCGGCAGAGTGGGCAGCATTTCTGATAATCAATTAGGCGGCTGGTATGCCTACCGGGCATCAAAGGCAGCGCTGAATATGATTATCAAGAGCCTGGCCATCGAAATTGCCAGAAAAAACAAAGCATCGATTATTGCTGCATTGCATCCGGGCACAGTGGATAGTCATTTGTCCATGCCGTTTCAGTCCGGCGTGCCTGAGGGTAAACTCTTTTCAGCGGACTACTCGGCAGAACGGCTTTTGCATGTGATTGATCAGTTGACACCAGGGGACAGTGGTCACATGTTTGCCTGGGATGGCGAAAAGCTGCCTTTTTGATGGTGCAAAACCTAAGGAGACAAGATGGTTATTATTCACTGGTTTCGTCAGGATCTCAGGTTGTCTGATAACCCCTCTCTGTTCGAGGCGGCTGGCAATGGCCAGGTGCTTCCGGTATTTATTCTGGATGATCACTCTGCCGGTCAATGGGCTCCCGGCAGGGCCAGCCGCTGGTGGCTGCACCACTCACTGGCAGCATTAAACGACGCTCTGAAAGGCCGACTGCTGGTGCTTCAGGGCGACGCGGCAAAAGTGCTTCCGGAGGTGGCGGCGGAATATAAGGTGGATGCCGTTTATTGGAATCGCTGCTATGAGCCCTGGCGGATCCAGCGGGATCAGCAAATAAAGAAAGCCCTGCGAAATGACGGGCTGGAAGTCAAAAGCTTCAATGGTTCCCTGCTCTGGGAACCATGGACCGTGCTGAAAAAGGATCGAACGCCCTACCGGGTATTTACGCCTTACTATCGCAAAGGGTGCCTGGTAGCTGAACCGCCCAGGGAGCCATTGCCGGTACCGAAAAAAATCCGGTGTGTTGATACCACCTCGAAAAGCGACATCAATGACCTTGAGCTATTGCCAGCCGGAGGTTTTGTCCCCGCCCATAATCCTGAGTCTGCCGGTGAGGCAAAACAGGTGCGCTGGGACCATAATCTGTATGCCTACTGGTGTGAGCAGGGCAGAGGGGTTGGTGAGACAGCGGCAAAAAACAAACTCCAGGATTTTCTGGGCGAGGGGCTGAATGGGTATAAAGTAGGGCGTGATTTCCCTGCCAGGCGCAGCATTTCACAACTGTCTGCCCATCTTCATTTTGGTGAGGTATCCCCCAATCAGGTCTGGTACGCGTCGGCGGCTGCTGCAACCGACAGTAATGTGGAGACGGACCTTGACTGTTTTCACTCAGAACTGGGCTGGCGTGAGTTTTCTTACTATTTGCTGTACCACTTCCCAACACTGCCGGAGCAAAATTTCCAGCCAAAGTTTGACGGCTTTCCCTGGCAGGATGATCCCGAAAAACTCAGGCGGTGGCAGAAGGGACTGACCGGTATCCCCATTGTCGATGCCGGGATGCGCGAACTTCGGCAAACCGGGTTTATGCACAACCGGGTGAGAATGATCGTCGGCTCATTTCTGGTCAAAAATCTGCTACAGCCTTGGCGGCATGGGGAAGCCTGGTTCTGGGACTGCCTGGTGGACGCTGATCTGTCCAGCAACTCGGCAAGCTGGCAATGGGTGGCGGGTTCAGGTGCGGATGCGGCACCCTATTTCCGGGTTTTTAATCCGGTTACCCAGGGGCAGAAGTTTGATCCTGATGGCGAGTATATACGTCGATATGTACCTGAGCTTTCCGGGGTACCGAATAAGTATCTGTTTGCGCCCTGGGAAGCCGACGACAATGTCCTTTATCAGTCAGGTGTTATCCTGGGGGAAAATTACCCATCGCCTGTGGTTGATTTGAAAAAGTCCCGGGCTAAAGCGTTAGAGGCGTGGCAGGCCATTCGCACTCAATAAGCTGGCCTTGATATAGAAGCATCTTCATTTTGAATAGCTTCTAACTCGTATGAACGCGTTTGTGTCTTTCCAGATTTGCCTTTCTGATAAATCCTTTATTGCAAATCTCACATTGATACGGCCTCTCCCCTGTATGAGTGCGTTTGTGTCTTGTCAAACATCCCTTTCTGATAAATCCTTTATTGCATATCTCACATTTATGCGGCTTCTCCCCTGTATGAGTGAGTTTGTGTCTTGTCAAACATCCCTTTCTGATAAATCCTTTTTTGCAAATCTCACATTCATGCGGCTTCTCCCCTGTATGAGTGAGTTTGTGCATTTCCAGATTACTCTTCTGGATAAAGCGTTTATCGCAATTCTTACATTCAAACGGTCTCTCTCCCGTATGAATGCGTCGATGTCTTTTCAGAACAGACTGATAATAAAATCTGCTATCACAACCCTCAAACTCACATTTCAATGGTCTGTGACCCAGATGAGTGAGTTGGTGTCTTTTCAGATGCTCATTGCGGGTAAATGTTTTATCGCAACCATTCAATAAACATTGATAAGTCTTGCGCTTTTCTGATGGTAGGGCTGCTGTATTGGGCTGCAGGTACTGCTGTTCATTAGTTTGTGAATTTTGACCGTAAAACCCAGTCGGGTGATAAAATCCGACACGTTGACTTGCCTGACCTGGCCCTGAAGACTGTTGACCCAGTCCGCCAGCAACCTGGTTTTCAGGGGTGGTTAATTTGCACATTCTCTCCCTGAGGTCTTGAGCCACAGACCTTTCCTCCCCCTGCTTTGGTTTTATGCCCAAGTCAAGAGGCTGGCCTTGAACTCTTACCTCTCTGTGAGAGGACGTTGTGCCCGATACTGGTTGCTCAGAACTGGCCCTGGTCAATAAATATGAGGCTATGGCCTCAATTTTTGCACCTGAAGCATTTAAACGTGCTGAATTCATGTGTTTATCATTTGTATGATAATCCTCCCGGGAGGCCGATCGATTTACTGTCGAGTAGGGTAGTCTATTCTCGGTCAGCAACCCGGCTTTGACATATTTGTAGGTTTATGGTTCCCGTTCACAATCGTTCATTTGATTATATTCAGATACCTGTTTATGTATTAAAAATGATTATCCTGTCATTTATTACACGTCTTAAGGCGTGTATTTAGCTGGATTAGATGATCAAAGGGGCATTTGATGAGATGTCTTCACTTGGGACATCCTACTGCCAGGGAAGTTTAATGAACGTTGATTGTTATAGAGAGCGAAGTTTTGCGAAAGCTGAAAAAACAATCCTTGAGGTGGGTGACTTTTCTATTGCTCCTGGTTTGAATTTTGCCGCCAGATTACTGGCGGCCATCTTTAAGTAGCTAACCATATGATTTCATATGGTTAGCTACTTATAGTTACAGATTATCAACGGTGTTAAATAAGGTTCTTAATTGTGCGTCAAGTTCGTTAAAGTGAACAATGTCCGCCTTTGGCGCTTTTTCAACGGGTTCTGGTACATATTTGAGATTGCAAATTTCCCTGAAGTAAGGGGCATCAAATTCAAAACGACTTTCCAGTTGATGACCGCAGAGTTGCCATTTGTCCTTGTCAGCAGATTTGGTGGCAATCAGCTGGTTAATTGTATGTCGTATAAGCTTAATGGGTTTAATTGAGTCATGAAGCTTATATTTTTCAGGACGAGTAGTATGGATCAATGATTCAAGCGGTTGCTTAAATTCTTTTATAATTTTGATAAACCCAGCATTGTTTGGTTGAGAATCTGGCGGAATATCAAAGAATTTATCACTAAAACCTAAATCCAGAGTTTTGTTAACTTCCTTTAAAATGGTAATATCCTTGTCAATGTTTTTCCTTTTGATTTTTGTAGGATTAACCTTAAGATTGCTGGAAATAATATTTTTGGCAATAAATATATAGTAGGCCTTTTGTTTTAACTCTTCTAAAAGATTCAAGTAAAGCTCCAGGCAGTTTGTAAATGAGGTGTGCAAATTCTCAAGCACATCATCTTCTAGCTTTTCAGTTGAAACCGTATCAGTTGAAACCGTGCGTGAATCCAGGGTTTTGTTGGGAGCTTGACTCTGTTCGGAGTTGTCTGATCTACAGGACAGGTAATTAAAGGCAGACGAAATAGCCTTTACGACCCTGCCGAAGCAATAGCCGATCAGTTTAAACGGAGCTTTAATCGCCTCAATCAATATATTACCGGCGGAAGCTGCAATTTCAGAAATACTTTTCATAGTTTGTTTTCCCTAAGTTATTTTCCATTGTCAAAGACTGAAATTTCAATAAATTTCATGCAATGCACCGATAGAGATGCAATAGTTATTCTTTTTGGACATCGTTCTGATAAGAAAGTTCCATGCAAGTTGATTCATCAGAGATTATCAATGGTGTCAAATAAGTCGCTTAATCGCGCTTCGAGATAGATAAATTGACCGCTGTCCGCCTCTGGAGCTCTCTCACCGGGTTCTGGTACATATTTGAGAGCACAAAGTTCCCTGATGTAAGGCTCATCGAAGGCAAATTGCTCCTTCAGTCTTTCTCCACAGCGTTGCCATTTATCCTTGTCGGCACAGGTTGTTTTCCCTTGGCTATTTTTCATATGGTTAGATACTTAAGTGGGTATCTGATGCAATAACTATCTATATAGCTTCATATTTTGAATCAGGGAACTTTTGGATAACTTTTCGACTCATAATATAAGATAAATGAATAACTAAAATAATTAACAAGTAAGGATAAACTGATGCTTCCAACCATAAAAGTAAATGTAACCGTAGAAATTGCGTATCCTTCAGCCTCTGGTTTGAAAAATGGATTGAAACTGAATCAACCCGATCACACGGGTTATTTCCCGGGACGTGGAAAAACCAGCGTTGGCAGCTGGGGTAAAAAACTGCCAGTTATGGGAAAGTGTCCCTCTTGTGATTATTCAGGGGGGGTTAAACTTGCTGATCGAACCACGGCTGAAAAAAGAAATATGACCTCCCTGCTCACAAATGTGATGCAGCAGACAAGTCCAGGAAAAGAAACGATCAGTAATAAAGTGCTGCTGAAAAGGATATTGCTCGCAGGAGATCCCTGCTCAGAAATTCAACTCAACACAAGTCTCGGTTTCTGGCAGAACTTCAAGCAGAATGGATTGGTAAAAAAAGCAGTGAGTGATTTCTTCAAAAATTCAACCCATGATTGTTTTCCTGATGGCTCAGTTTGCGGTTCACTGCTACAAGCCGAACGGCTGCTGGATACGTTTGTCAAAACGAAATCTGCTCGAAGGTTGTATAGAAAAGCCGTTGCGAATAATCTGGTGTGCCTTGAAAGTCTTTTGAGAAAGGCGGGTGTTGATATCAATTATCAAAGCCTTAAAAGTGGTAACACACCAATAATGGCCGCAGCCCGGGCAAAACACTGGGAAATGGTTAGTTTATTGCTCGATAAAGAAACCTGCGTGGATACACACAACAAATCTGATTATCATTTATTGGAAATAATTTTTTGTGCCAGGGATAAGAAAAAGATTACCGATAAGCAGCAATATGAACTTACTTTACAAGTGCTTAAGCGTCAGCCTAATGCCAGGATTAAGGTTGCACAAGGCAAGGAGGAAATGCTACTTGCCCTTTATGCCTTTAAATATGCAATCTCGGAAAAGAATTGGCTATTATGCGATGCTTTACTGGAAAAAAACGAATGTCTGGTCACCGAATTACAACAAGAACCGATAAGATCCAAGATTATCATGGATGTAGTGACGGGCTATTATGATCGGCCAATAACAACGAAGTATCTGGCTAATTTGACAAATAGTAAAGGGCAGCCATTGTTAAATCTCAACTGTAAGACAGCTCGTGGCGAAACGCTCCTGATGCTGGCATTAAAAAAAGGCAAAACCCAAACTGTGTTATCCCTTCTTAAGACCCCGGGTGCTTTGCAAAATATTAATGATACCGTCTATTTTCAATCAAAAAATCCTAATTGGTGGTCAGCATATACTTATGCTCATTACTACAGTAACTACTATCAAAACGGCTTTCTCCTCGATGAGCTAGAGCGTCGTGGAGCATTGCCGAGACGTGCTGATTTTTTGAAAAAAAGACCATCAGATAATAACCATGGTCATTCCTACAGTTTCGGTGCCTTTGTCCTTGATGATGGTGATTGTGATGGCGGTGGCGGCGGCGGTGGCAGCTGTGATGGCGGTGGCGGTGGCGATGGAGGTTGTTAGTTTTTTTTCGATAAAACTGTGATGATACTCAGGTTATTTTGAACTGGTGATTTAGACCGTGAGTCATAAAAACTCAGGTGCCAGATCTTTTACGGAGAGAGACCTGACGCCTGATTTCATTTGGTTAACTACTCAGGCTGGTATCACTTGCGCCTACTAATTCAGACAACTCCAGGCCTGTATCAGGGTTTGCGGTGGAAAAACGCTGGCTTATGGTTTCTTTGATCCGGGTAAGCGGGTAGATGGCCAACGCTTTACCTTTTAACCCTTGCCAGTAGCCCTGGTACCACTGGTACAGGGCATAAAGGGTCACACCACCGGCAATCATCCCCCCTGCCACAATGCCGCTGGTCAGGGCTGTTGGAAATTCAACGTCAACTTCCTCGCTGTTATTATGAAGGGCTGAAGCCGTGCTGTTGACGATCCCGTTACCGGCCGCAGCAGATAGTGACGACCCATTTTGCCGGGAGGGTATTTCTGTTGACGACAAGTGTTTAATGGTGGCTGGTATCCGGTCACTGGTGGCCACACTTGAGCTGTCGGCTCTTTCGGTTGCGGGGCAACTGGCATTATCGCAGGCAAGATTTACCGTAGTGCTGATACCATCAGCAAAACTGGTTAACTCAGTATTGCAGGCAACTGTGCCGGAAAAGTTGCGATGAGGATCACCAGCTGCTAAGCCGGCGCGATACCCTTTGATGACACTGCCGCAGACCCGGGTATCGCTGATACTGCCAAAGTTATCCTGGCGACCGGCAGCAACACCGACCGCTGCACTTCCTGTATAACGGTTCGTGTCTTTTTCCCAGGCAAATAGTCCACAGTCAACGGCGGTTGTTTGGTGTACTGTGGTGTCAGCATCGTTAAACGCCGCAGCAATTGCAACGGAACTTTTGTCCGTTTCAGCATCGATTATCGTCTCTCTGGCAGTTGTGTTATGAATGCTACAGCCTTCGGCAACAGCCGCAGCAACGGCCGCATGGCCTCCCGCCGAATCTTCTCGAAAGCTGCTCTGGGACAACTCCAGATCAGAGTCGATGTCCAGGGTATGTTTGATGGTGCTATTGTGACAATCTGCGGTAACGATACCAACATGTGCCGGTAAGAAAGAGTTAACGGTTGCCTGCAGGTGGTTGTCGCGGGTGGTAGTATCCAGAATTGTGCAATGACGGGCATCAGCAACCACCATTGCGATGCGTCCATCAATTATTATGGAATGATAATGAATTTTGTTTTGATTGTGGGCCTGCGTATCTTCAATACGGGCAAAATCGGCCCTGCCGGCAACACCACCGATATTGGCCGCGAAAATGCCCGGAGAGCTTTCAATGCGGTTATGAATCAACGTTGAGTTTTTAACGACCACATTGTTATGTTCGTTACCAACTATTTTCCCTGCGATCAGGCCGATGTTGATATTGGTCTCGGCCCGGGACCTGTTCAAGGTACGTCTGCCGCTGCCAATTCCTGAGAGGAATACCTTGCAGTTTTCAACCTGGTTGCTGTCGATGGTGGCTCTATCCAGTGCTTGCCCGGCCAGCATGCCGACGTCAATCCCACTGCCCTGAATAGCAATGTTGACGTTGTTGATCTGGTTGTCCCTGAGTACGGCGCTGTCGTTCATCTTGCCTGCCAGCATCCCCAGCTGTCTGTGTTGTTGTACCCAGGGTTTTACAGCTGTAACCCTGATCTTTGAATTTTCTACGACGATGTTTTCCTGCCTTGAGCCCCCTGACATGGTACAGGCAACCAGTGCTGCACTGCCTGTGTCGTTAGTCCCGGGCAGTCCTGCACGGTCAATATGGCCATTAGTAATTGTGAGATTGCGGACTGTTCCATTGCCCTCCAGGCTGTTAAACAGGCAGCCCTTCAGGTTGCTGATGGTATTGCCGTTACCGTTGTACTCACCGGTGAAGTGCGGGATAGGCGAGTGGTTGCCAGCATCAATATCAGTGGTCTGTGCGTAGGTACCATTGGCTGGACAACAGGGATCCTTTCCGACTTTGGCCAGGACTGCGGCTCCATCAACAGGAATCGGTTTGCCCCTGCTGCCCGTGGGGGCGGTTGAGGCTGCCGTGGTGGGTGCTGAACTTGTGTCAGGACTGCTGGCCCGCTTTGTTGGTTTGTTACTGCCAGTGGTGTTGACTGTGGCCGAACCATGAGTGCTGGCAGGATTGCTCCCCTCTGAAGAAGCCCCGTCACAACCGGGCAGGCTGGCCAGCGCCATACAGGCCATGACGAGTTGATTAATGGTATTCAGATAGCTATTGGCCGGTATGGTTTTCTGGACCAGGCGCAGGGCCAGCTCTCTGGGTTGAATATTCAGTTGTATCCATGGGGTATCCGGCTGATCAGACCCTTGATGGGGGTCAAAGCCCGGATGGATGGATTTAGCTATCGACTTACTGATATTCCAGTAGCGTGACCAGCCAGAAGCCTGCTCCGGGTCGATGTTGCTATCAGTGCCAGCCGAATCAGACGTTGGCGTCAGGGTTATGCAGGAAGTGAGTATAGGGGGCATTGCAGGGATTCCGGGTTGAAAAGATTCTGATTACACATGTAGATAAAAATGAGAATAATTGTTTTTTATTTTTGTAATTCCGGGATTGTTCAGCGTTCTTGCCGCTGATGTCCCGGGACTGCTGTAGAGCAGAAACGGGAAATCAGTGAAATGATGTATTAATGTACTGCTTTGACGGTGTTGTCTTTTAACAGATAATTGTTGGAAATCACTTTAAAAGAGACTCTTTCCTCCGGATCATTGCCGTCGAATACATAGACCAGACCTTCTCGTTTTTTCTGATTGTTTAACTTTGATTTTCCGTTAGCATCCACCAATACCTTATCAATAGTTGCAGCCAGCTCCTTGTTATTGGACACAACAGGGCAGATGGGTAAACCTATTTCCTGGCATATTTTTTCCATTTCTGCCTTTTTTATATATGACTGTTTGTCAATATCATAAATATTAAACACAAAAAGCTGGAGTTCCTCGAGTTCGTATGGATTAGCTTCTATTTTGTGACCGACGACTTCAGCCTGGATCGCTATATTTTTTCCCAGGCTCCTGAGCTTTGATTCAATGTCATTCTTACTGGCTACCTTACCCAGTGGGTGATCTCTATCTGTTTTCAGTTCGTAGTTCTTTGAGCAAATACCGAAATCGTTATTTCTCAAATAAAATGTTGAACTTGTTCCGTTCAGTTTCTCTGAGACATAGAATTTTTTATCTTTGAAGGAATCAAAAATAGAATGCAGGTTTTGTATTCTTTCTTCATCGCTCTTTGGAATAAAAAAGGGAAAGTAACCTTTGATAAAGTCACGGTCCGATAAGCTTCCCGGTCGCTCATATTTTTTAATATCGAGTTTTGCGGTTACATCATCCCCCACATTGACAGTTACATCTTTTCCCAATATTGAAAGAGGCAGAACCAGGCCTTGTGATAGCTGACCACGGAGTTTGATGGTTCTCAGGCGATAACCTTCACTGCCATCTGGTAAGACTATATGGGAGGATTTACTGAGAAACTCGAACTCATCCCTGACCGGCAAGACGCTGTCAATTTCGCAAAAAATAACCGATTGGCCTGGTTTAAATTCGGATTTTTCAACAACCACTTTCCAGCCATCGACCGTAGCAACTTCAATTTTATCAGCATTTTTAATAGGCTGTATTTCTGAAATGGTTCTAATGGTTGCTAACTTTCTTACATCATCAGGGATGCCCGTATTGGCCAATGGCTGGGGAGCGTCAGACTGACTTGCCGCAATCGAACGATCAGTGATAGACGTTGAATCTTTTGCAATGTCTTGTGCAAAACCCGGGGGCTCCGTGTTGAGCGGCGGCAATTGTGGTAAAAATTCACCTTTCTGACCAGAATCAGCTACGGTCTTGCCAGAAAAAGTCGAATTGTTTGCAGAAGCAGTGTTATCAATACTCGATTGCACGGAATCACTGCCGGAAACAGTAAAGTTTGCAGCACCTCTGCTGAGGCTATCGGAGGGCAAGGACACTGGCTAATACTCCTGATAATTAATTGATCGGGATTTGCGACATAATCTGACCATTTGTTTTAATAAAAGTTTCCTTTCCATGCCGTTGGGATCAATTTCAGACAGCTTTGCTAATTAATTTGTAACGCTGGTGCTTTGCCACATTGATCCAGAAATTCAGCCCAGATGGTCGTATGGTGCTTAATGCTCTGTTCCAGCTGATACCAGGGGCTGTGAATGTTTGACGCTTGCGTGATCAGGCTGAGATAGTGTTGAATGTCATCCCGGGGTGCAGCTGGCAAGAGGGAGAGCAGACGCTTGAAGTCATTCCGGATAATGGTTCCTTCCTGATCAACCCTGGCAAGATAGGGCTGAATCTTTTCCCGATAAAACAGTCGAAAGACATTGTGCAGCCTTTCTACTTCCGCAGGGTCAGCAGCGGGGCAAACAGGCCCTTTTTCCAGACGAAGCTGCAGTATATTGGCAGCATGGTTTAGGGTCTGACTTAACAGGGCAGCGGAGTAGATGAGTTCTCCCAGGTACCGGCTGGTGGTAACCTGTTGCAAGTGACGTTCCAGATCAGTGGCGGTATAGGGGGGCTCAAGTAATTGATCGGGCAGTAATCGGGTGAGGTAGTTAAGTGCTTCGCGGGTTCCCCGGAAACTCGCCTGATCGTCAATGGCGAGCAACCTGCCCTGACTGTGCAACTGTTTGCTGAATTCAGTATTGGCAAATACCAGGTTCCACTCAATGGCTGGAAACGTTGCCAGTTTTTCGCTGAGTATCTCTTGAAGTTTGGCAATGACTTCCCGGTTGTCATTGGTTTTTTGTAAAGAGCCGATGCATTGGGGAATCAATGATAACAGGGTTTTCTCATAGAAATAGTGTTGCGAGGGGAGCATCTGCTTGCCCAGGCTGCTGTTTCTGTAGGCCACAGCCTGACTGAGGGCAGGGCATTTGAGCAAATCCAGTGCTTCCAGAGCTTTTATACGGAGATCGGGTGCCGGATAAGCGCGCTGTCTTAACGGGGGCAGCGTGGGGATAGCGATCTCTGGTTCAGGGATATCGACACCGGTAACCCGGCTGAGTCGATGGGGGTATTCCTCAAGAAAATACTCAGGCGAGGAGTGGTCTGAGCATCCGGATAACATCAGGGCAAAGACAAATAACAGGGTTGGAAACCGGTCTACCGTTATCTTGATCACTGGACCCTCAGGCAGGGATGCTGTTTTTGAGGCTTTCATGTTGGTATAACATAGCCAGTTTATTATTTTTAGCTTTTTTTAAGGGTCAGCGCTGGCTGTTAATGACAACAATTTTATGAAACATCGTGTATGAAAATAGTGGCTGATGAAAATATTCCCTTGCTGATGGAGTGCTTTGGGGCGATGGGGGAGGTGGTTGCTCTGCCTGGCCGGAACATTTCACCGGAGGATGTGCAGGATGCGGATGCTTTGCTGGTTCGGTCCGTGACTAAAGTGAGTCGGCAGCTGGTGGAAAACAGTTCACTGAAGTTCGTCGGTACTGCCACAGCAGGTTTTGATCATATCGACCGGGAGTATCTGGCCAGCCGGGGAATTGCTTTCAGTCATGCGCCGGGTTGCAATGCCACGGCAGTGGTTGAATACGTTCTGGCGGCTTTGGATATTCTGGCAGAACGAGACGGTTTTGAACTGCGTGATCGAACAGTCGGCATTATCGGCAAGGGGCAGGTGGGTGGTCGTCTGTATCAGATGATGGAGCGGCTTGGGGTAGAAGTGTGTGCCTGCGACCCCTGGCTGGCATTGGCAGAAGGCAACAGTGGTCGCTATGTCAGTGTTGATCAACTGATTGCATGTTCGGATGTCATTTGTCTGCATACCCCGCTGATAATGGATGGCCCATATCCAACCCACTATCTGATCGGTGAGCAGCAACTCAAGGCAATGAAGCAGGGAACGGTGTTAATTAATGCAGGGCGGGGGCCTGTGATTGATAATGCCGCTTTAAAGCAGTGTCTGGGCGAGCGTGACGATCTGACCGTTGTGCTGGATGTCTGGGAGTATGAACCCGATGCTGACCCGGAATTGATGACTCGGGTCGATATTGCGACCCCCCATATTGCCGGATACAGCCTGGACGGAAAGATTCGCGGTACGGAAATGATTTACAAGGCACTGTGCCGGCACTTTGGGCTTCCTGCCAGGGTGCGTCTGCCTGCGATTACGCCATTGCCGGTACTGAAACAGATGAAGTTCAGTGAGGGAATGACCTTTTCAACCACCTGTTCCAGGGCGATCCGTTCTGTTTACGACATTCGTCGTGATGATGCCACGATGCGCAAGGGGCTGATAAGGGCTGAAGAATCTCAACGCAAGCTGACGTTTGATTTGCTGCGTAAGGATTACCCGGAACGTCGGGAGTTCAGTACACTGCGAGTGGAGTTGAAAGACTGTGCACCGGAATTAGTGCATATCTTTCAGGCATTGCAGTTCAGGATTGGTGATGAACTCTGAATGGAGTTCATTCTACTCTCCTAGGAGGCTGACCGAGAATAGCGCCCGTAGCGAGGATGGCAGAAAATTGAGGATAAAAAGTCGGAAATTTTTAGTAAATAGTGGTTCTATTTGCTAAAAAATTCCGACTTTTTAGACCAATTTGCTGCCACCGCAGTAGGGCAGTCTATTCTCGGTCAGCCTCCTAGATATTCAGAAAGTCCTGCCAGCAAACCAGGAGAGTTTTAAAGTCATCCAGGCCACAGTGGCTGATGGATTCATGGTCGTAATAGTCCAGGTCTTCCATCTCTTCACAGTCCATTTCGGTATCCAGCAGGGCGGCCCGAACTTCGGCGTGATCCCGGGTCAGATGAAGGCGATAATCTGTGCCATCATCAAAATATTCCCAGCGCTGTCCTTTCTCCAGACTTTCAACCACCAGTAACAGGTGCTCCAGTTGTTGCCTGTTACTGCCCAGCTCTTCGGTCAGCCAGATGCCCATGGCTTCATGGTCCATGGAGAACTGAGCTTCCGGACGACCGGAAAAGTTGCGCTGGAAATGATAGTCCATAGTGGTGTGATATCAGAGAAACCAATAAAAGCGGGAAAGCTATTTTAGAAGGCTGCGCAGGTTTGCCAATAAGTAGTTCAATCAAAATTAATCAATAATCAGGTTTCATCGACCTGAATTCTCTGAAACTTTAAAAGCCTCCTATGCGCCAGGTCAACTGGCAAGCGGGTGTGAGTACTGAAGCGTTCTTTTGCAGTGATGCCTCAAAGCAGTGTGATGCACCAGAATTATTCCCTGAATGTCGTTCACTTACATTTTTGGTCTTATTTTGGTGCATGGATTATCGATGGCCGGAAACCTGAAGGCATTTTGCCACCGGCAACAAGCTGCCGCTCCGGCAAATCCTGTTGTGACAGCGCTTTGCGTGTTTTGGCATATCCCCTGCATGTGGGGAGGAAGAATTTGGTTTATTAAAAGGGGAATTAGCCGAAATGAGCGGGAAACAAACCCTGGTAGTGGTCGGTAATGGCATGGTCGGTCACAGCTTTATGGAAAAACTGGTGGCTGCTGGTGGATTAGAGCAATACCAGGTGGTTGTTTTTGGTGAAGAGCCCCGCCCTGCATACGACCGTGTTCATCTGTCCGAATTTTTCAGTGGTCGCAGTGCAGAAGATCTGTCCATGGTGCCTGACGGTTTTTATCAGAAACACGGCATTGACTTGATTCTGGATGAAGCAGTTATTGCCATTAACCGTGATACCCGGGAATTAACCACCAATAAAGAGAGACGTATTCATTACCACAAACTGGTGCTGGCTACCGGTTCTTATCCTTTTGTGCCGCCGGTACCGGGACATGAGCGGGACAACTGTTTTGTCTATCGCACCATTGAGGATTTGCAGGCCATTGCCAAAGCGGCTGGCAGCAGCAAGGTTGGCACCGTGGTTGGTGGCGGGCTGTTGGGGCTGGAAGCCGCCAAAGCGTTAAAGGATCTTGGCCTTGAAACCCATGTTGTTGAGTTTGCGCCCCGCTTGATGGCGGTCCAGGTGGATGATGGCGGCGGTGCCATGCTGCGACAGAAAATTGAAGCGTTGGGTGTGCAAATCCATACCGGCAAGAATACACGGCTGATTACCGATGGTGAGGGGACTGTCCATCAAATGCAGTTTGCTGATGGTGAGGTTTTAAACACCGATATTGTGCTGTTCTCGGCGGGTATTCGCCCTCGGGATGAACTGGCAAAACAGGCCGGGCTGGTGAGGGGTGAACGAGGGGGGATCGTTATCAATAACGACTGTCTGACCTCGGATGAATCGATTTACGCCATCGGTGAGTGTGCATTGTGGGATAACCGGATATTTGGCCTGGTCGCTCCCGGTTACCAAATGGCCCAGGTGGCGGTTGATCATATAACCGGTAAAGACAGCAGCCAGTTTACCGGCGCAGATATGAGTACCAAGCTCAAATTGATGGGGGTGGATGTTGCCAGTATTGGTGATGCCCATGGCAATACGAAAGGCTCCCTCAGCTATCAGTTTATCGATGAGGAAAAACAGGTTTATAAAAAACTGGTGGTTTCCAAAACCAAAAAGCGGGTATTGGGCGCGGTGCTGGTGGGTGATGCAGACGACTATGGCACGTTACTGCAAATGATGTTGAATGGCATTGTGCCACCGGCCAATCCGGCTGAGTTGATTTTACCTCAAAGCGATGGCAGTGCCAGTGCCGGACTGGGTGTTGCGGCACTGCCGGAGACTGCCCAGATCTGTTCTTGCTTTAATGTCAGTAAGGGGGATCTGGTCGATGCAGTGGCCGCAGGTTGCCAGGACATTGCTGCACTCAAAGGGGCAACCAATGCTGGAACCGGCTGCGGTGGTTGTGCCCAGCTGGTAAAACAGGTGCTTGACCATGAACTGACGCAACTGGGAGTCGAAGTCAAAAAAGACATCTGTGAACACTTTCCCCATTCACGACAGGAGTTGTATCACCTGGTCAGGGTGGGTGAGTTGACAACGTTCTCTCAGGTGATCGAAAAGCATGGTCGCGGGATGGGCTGTGATATCTGCAAACCAACCATTGGTTCTATTCTGGCTTCCTGCTGGAACGATTACATTCTGAAGAGTGACCATGCCCCGCTGCAGGACACCAACGATTATTTTCTGGGGAATATCCAGAAAGACGGCACTTACTCCATTGTTCCACGGGTTCCCGGTGGTGAAATTACCCCTCAGAAGCTGATTGTTATTGGCGAGGTGGCCAGAGACTTTAACCTTTACACCAAAATCACCGGCGGGCAGAGAATTGATCTGTTTGGTGCCCGGGTGAATGAGTTGCCCGCTATCTGGCAGCGGTTGGTGGACGCCGGGTTTGAAACCGGACATGCCTATGGAAAATCCCTGAGAACAGTTAAATCCTGTGTCGGCAGTACCTGGTGTCGTTATGGTGTTCTGGACAGTACCAGTATGGCCATTGCCATTGAGCACCGTTATCGCGGGGTGCGTTCACCCCATAAAATCAAAATGGCTGTTTCGGGATGCACCCGGGAATGCGCTGAAGCCCAGAGTAAGGATGTTGGCGTTATTGCCACCGAGAAAGGCTGGAATCTTTATGTTGGTGGTAATGGCGGTATGAAACCCAGGCATGCTGACTTGTTTGCCACCGAACTCGATGATGAAACCCTGGTGAAATATATTGACCGTTTCATGATGTTTTATATTCGCACCGCTGACCGGCTCCAGAGAACCTCGGTCTGGCTGGATAATCTGGAAGGTGGTCTGGATTATCTCAAGTCAGTGATTATAGACGACAGCCTTGGCATTAATCAGGCGCTGGAAGATGAAATGACCCATCTGGTGGGCACCTATCAGTGTGAGTGGAAAACGACACTGGAGAGTCCTGAAAAACTCAAGCGTTTCAGCCATTTTATTAACAGTGACCAGCCGGACAGCCATGTTGTTTTTGTCGATGAAAGGCATCAGATACGACCAGCAACAAAGCAGGAAAAAATACAGCTGAAGGAGGTTATCTAATGAGCCAGTGGACGACAATCTGCCAGGATGAACAACTTTCTGCAAACCTGGGCATCTGCGCCCTGGTGGGTGCTTATCAGGTGGCGGTATTCCGGGTAAAGGATCAGGTGTTTGCCCTGGATAACTTTGATCCATTCAGTGGTGTCAATGTGATCTCCCGGGGCATTGTGGGGGATCTGCAGGGGCATCTTGTTGTGGCGTCGCCTATTTACAAACAGCACTTTGATTTAACCACCGGACAATGTCTGGAAGATGATACGGTCAGCCTCAATGTATTCCCGGTGCGAGTCCATGAAGGTGCCATACAGGTGCAGCCTGCACCGCTGGTAAGACCAGTTGCTGAGCAGGTTGCCTGATGTGCCATTATCAACAGCCGGATGGTCGGCAAAAACTGGTGATTATTGGCAATGGTATGGGCTCGGTCCGCTTTCTTGAACATCTATTTAACGGTGGTCAGTGCCCTTTTCATGTGACCGTACTCTCGGAAGAGGGCTGCCCGGGGTATAACCGGATTCAGCTGTCCAAATTGTTGGCGGGCAGTGTCGATCTGGATGGGATTCAGCTGAAAAGTGCCGCCTGGTATCAGCAGCAGGGTATCGAGCTACTGATGGGCGAGAGCTACAAAGCGATCCGGATTGATCGCTCATTAAAACGGGTCGTCACCCACGGTGGTGATACGTTTGACTATGACCGTCTTGTTCTTGCCACTGGCTCTTTGCCCAATCAGATTCCGGTGCCGGGAGCTGATCTTCAGGGCGTTCTGGCCTTTCGCAGTCTGGCCGATGTCAACCTGATGCTGGAAGCGGGTCAGGGGCAGGCCGTGGTGATTGGCGGTGGTTTGCTGGGGCTGGAGTGTGGCAGTGGTCTGGCCAAACGGGGCATGTCGGTGACCATCGTCGATAATATGCCCATTCCCATGGCCCGACAGCTGGATCAACATGCCGGTGGGCTATTGCGCAAAGAACTTGAGGGCAGAGGCATTGCTTTTCGCAGCAGTGCTACGCTGCAATCCTACCAGGGCGTTGATGGTCGGGTTTGTGGTGTGCAGATTGATGGGGAATATCTGCCTGCATCGCTGGTGGTGGTGACTGCCGGTGTCCGGCCTAACATACAACTGATGCAGGAGGCAGGCCTGACATGCGACCGTGGGGTTCTGGTCAATGAGCGGCTACAGACGTCTGATCCGGATATCTTTACTGTGGGTGAATGTGCGCAGATGCAACTGACTGGCGGGCAGGAAGCGCAGTCATTGTTGTTTGGTCTGGTTGCTCCGGTGTATCGGCATGCGGAAATTGTTGCTGCATCGCTGCTGGGGGACCATGATCAAACGTTTACGCCAGTCCCCATTCCCACCAATTTGAAAGTTGATGGTATCAACCTGTTTTCCAGTGGTGAGTTCATTCCGTCTGACTCGGATCAAGTGATGACACTGGATGCTTCAGACGCTGGAATCTATCGCAAACTGGTACTTCAGAATAATCGCATCAAAGGTGTGCTCCTGTATGGTGATGTAACTGATGGCCTTTGGTACCAGGAGTTGATGGAGTCAGGCACTGATATCTCATCCATCCGGCAACAACTTATTTTCGGGCAGCGTTTTCTGGCTGCATGACGGTTCTGATTCAGGCAAACATCATGGCAGTAAATCAATTGGCAAAGGCTATCAATACAACATGTGCCTACTGTGGTGTGGGTTGCGGTATTTCCGCCAGGGTGGTTGATCCTGAGCTGCACCTGGTGGAGATTACCGGGCGGGAAGATCATCCAGCCAATTATGGTCGGCTCTGTTCCAAGGGCAGCGCTCTGGGGGAAACGGTATCACTGGACGGGCGTCTTCTTTACCCAAAAGTTCATGGTCGTCAGGTAGTCTGGTCTGAAGCCCTGGATCAAGTGGCCTCACGGCTACAGGAAACCATTGAACAGTATGGGCCGGACTCTGTGGCCATTTATGGGTCGGGTCAGCTGCTGACAGAAGACTACTATGTCGCCAATAAACTGATGAAAGGGTTTATCGGCAGTGCCAATATGGATACCAACTCACGGCTCTGCATGGCTTCCACCGTGGCTGGCCAGAAGCGTGCATTTGGTTCGGATACCGTACCGAATACTTATCAGGATCTGGAGCTGGCTAATCTGCTGGTGCTGGTGGGCTCCAATACGGCCTGGTGTCACCCGGTGTTATTTCAGCGTATCCGGGCGATGAAAGAGCAGCGGCCGGACATGAAAGTGGTGGTGATTGACCCGAGACGCACAGAAACCTGTGATCTTGCTGATCTGCATCTGGCGATAAAACCGGGGGCGGATGTATTGCTGTTTAATGGTCTGCTTGCCTGGCTTGCCGATCAGGGTGCTTTGGATCAGGACTATATTGATCAACACTGTCAGGGCTTCGATCAGGCGCTGGAAGTGGCCAGGGCCAGTGTTGGTGATATACAACAGCTGGCGGATGCCTGTGGTGTAGAGCAAAACGAACTTATCCAGTTTTATCACTGGTTTTGTACCACCGATAAAACCGTGACGGCCTGGTCGCAAGGGGTGAACCAGTCAGCAGCCGGGACGGATAAAGTGAATGCCATGATCAACTGTCATCTGGCTACCGGTCGTATCGGTCGTCCCGGCAGTGGTCCATTGTCACTCACCGGGCAGCCCAATGCCATGGGTGGCAGGGAAGTGGGTGGGCTGGCCAATCAGCTGGCTGCGCACATGGAGTTTACGCCTGATGATATCGCCAGGGTCGGGCGTTTCTGGCAGGCAGCCAATATGGCGCAGTCTCCGGGCAAGACGGCGGTTGACCTGTTCAAGTCAATGGATCGGGGTGAAATACGTTTTGTCTGGATCATGGGGACTAACCCGGTTGTCAGTTTGCCGGAGAGTAACCGGGTGATAAAGGCTCTGACAAAGTGTCCGACAGTGGTCGTTTCAGACTGCATTGAGCACACGGATACGGCTGCATTTGCCGATATTTTATTGCCAGCAGCGCCCTGGAGTGAAAAGGATGGCACGGTGACCAACTCTGAGCGGCGAATTTCCAGACAGCGTGCGTTATTTCCCACGGCCGGAGAAGCCAGGCCGGACTGGTGGATGATCAGTGAAGTGGCAGGCCGTCTGGGGTTTGCCGAGGCGTTTAACTATTCCGGCAGTGCTGATATTTTCCGTGAGCATGCGGCACTGTCAGGCTATGAAAATAACCGGGAAGGAAAAGTCCGGGATTTTACCATTGCTCCCCTGGCCGATATCACTGACTCAGAATATGACGCTTTGGAACCGTTTCAATGGCCATTATCAGCGGTTCAGGGTGATGGTTCCGGGGCGCTGTCTGACACACAGCCGGTAATATCAACAACAGCAAGCAAGGCACGATTTTTTAAGGATGGCGGCTTCTTCACCGGGAATGGCCGGGCCAATTTTATTGCCACTGATGTTCTGCGCCCTCTGAATGCTCCCGGAAAGTCTTATCCACTGTTGCTGAATACCGGGCGGGTGCGTGATCACTGGCACACAATGACCCGAACCGGGCTTTCAGCCCGGTTGAATCAACATACCGATGAGCCGTTTCTGGCCATACATCCGAAAGATGCTGAAAGTTACCAGTTGCGTGATCAGGCGTTGTGTCAGATTTCATCGGAATTTGGCAAAGCGGCGGTGCGAGTGCAGGTTTCTGAAGCTCAACGGCCTGGTGAAGTGTTTATGCCCATGCACTGGACACGCCAGCACAGTGAGACGGGCTTTTCCGGGGTGCTGGTGAATCCGGTGCTTGATCCTGTGTCCAAACAGCCGGACCTGAAGTATACGCCGGTGGCTGTTGAACCTTACCACACTGAGCGGTATGGCGTACTTATTACTCGGGAGAGAGTAGCTTTTGGCGACATGGATTATATGACTGAGGTCCGTATTGAAAATGGCTATCGCTATGAAATGGCGGGTAGCAACCTGGATCAGTTATCACTGTTCTCAAGGCTCAAGAGCTATCAAAAGGTTGAGTTTACCGACAATACCGCTGGTGAGCGTCGGGTGGCCTGGTTTAGTGATGCACAGCTTCAGGCTATTTGGGTATCAAGTCAGGCGATATCTTCCTGTGATCGGCAGTGGTTACAGTCCTGGTTTTGTCAGACGGCCTCAATTGAGGAAGCCTGGTGGGTTCTGTCCGGCCAGCCTCCCCGGGGAGAAGACGCCGGCAGGCAGGTTTGTGCCTGCTTTGGGGTTGGTGAGAAGACCATCTGCCGGGCCATTGCTGAACATGGGTTGACCGACCCTGTGCAAGTGGGCAGTCATTTGCAGGCGGGAACCAACTGTGGGTCCTGTATTCCTGAAATCAGAGGATTAATCAAGAGAGGTTGACATTAGCCTTTGAATTCCGGACATAGGTACAACAACAAAACAAGTAACAGGGCAAGGAACTAAAAGAACTTTGGTTAGTCTCATAGCAATAGGGATAATCCGCAATAGGATTGCGCTATTGAGAGGACTCAAGAGGTTTATAATTATGAGTAACCCTTTAAATAACTCAGCATCACTATACATTGGGAGTGCATCGCCACGTCCACCGGGACCGGGCCGACCTGATGGCGCGGCAAGAGGAGCAGACCCCGGATTCCCCGATAGAGCCCAAGATGGTATTCCCCGAAATTTTCGCGGCAGAGGTATTACCATCGCCGAGCAACACCCATCATCGGTACATCAAGGGGAATTGAAAATCATTAATGAGGGACGTAGTTACATTGGTACTCATTTACCAACCGGCCCTATGGCGTTTATTCCACCAGATCGCGTAATCCGTGAAATTAACAACCCTGCTTGGCTGACCAATTCTCCCAGTGCCGTTTATACACCAGAATCTGGAGGAATAATTGGACCTTCCCGTAACCCTGACGCCCCCGGCTTCAGTTCTGAGATTCAGGTGCCGGATCACTGGGTGAATCCGGGGAATACGCAACCGTTTGCGCCTCCTTCCGATGGCCCCAAATTACCAAAACCCAGAACTCTCTAGAAAAGTTACAAGCCCGACCATGCTCAATTCTAAGAGCTGTCGGTGTTTCCCGGCAATAATTAACACCTATTGCATTTTCTAAGTATCTGTTGGTTTATGACTTGTCAGACAGTGATAGAATAAATGGTACGGGCTAGAAACAAATAAAAATACGGATATTCTTGTGCCTGAATGGGCATGGAAAAACTATAAAAATGAAAATTTACTCGGAAACAATCCAGGATATAAAAGTACTTGTCGAACAGAATGAAATCAGAGACAAGCAGGATATTGCACAATATTTGGACCGCTGTTCAGAGCTTGATCCTGTGGCAGAGGGTGTTTATGCCACGGTTTATAACCTGCCCGATGAACCGGATAAGGTGGTCAAGGTGTGCCCTGACAAAAAAGATGGCTATTACCTTTTTGCCCGATGGTGCATGACACCGGAAAACCAGAGCAACCCACACCTGCCTGTTATTCATCGTGAAGATGTCATTACCTTACCCTGCGGGATGGTGGTTCGGGTTTACGTGGTGGAGCGACTGTCAGACTTTATGGATGATGGGTCGCGGGCAACTGAACCCCGGCACTTTCATGACTATGACTTTGGCCTTTTATGGGGTTCCTGTAAGGCGGTCATGCAGTCTTTTGGTGTGGATAACAGTGAGTTTCCTGAGGAAATCAAAACACTGGAAGTGTTTGTTGAGAAGATAAAAGTATCCAGTTCTGATTTGGTGCAACGAGCAGGCAACAATATCTCCGATGTGGTTGATGACGGTATCATTGAATCCCATGAAGACTTTCTGCAAACACTCTTTGATATATTGACCCAACTGTCAACGGTGGGCTCAATGGACCTTCATGGCGGTAACTTTATGCTTCGTGGTGATACGGTTGTGATTACTGACCCAATTGCCCACAGGTATTAAGTGCTGTTCTGAAAACTGAAGCTGAACTGAAGACGATAATATTGACATATTGAGCTGATAGCGTGTTCTGCTTTAGCCCTGATACTCTCAAACTCCTCTTTATTTGGCAAAGTATCGTTATGGATGGTTATCTCTACATTGACCCATAACCATCTGCCGAGCCAGATCATGCTGATATTGATTTGCTGGCCGTCCCATTGTTCTGCTATGACTTTTTTTGTCGATTCTAACAGCTCTGGTGTTACCACATCTTTTAACAGCAATTGTTTAAAGTTTTTGTGCAGTGTCTTGAGGGGGAGCCCGACCAGAAACAGCAGTAGCCCTATGGTGAGTATGGAGTCAATAAAAGGGGTAATCGGGTGACTATTTCCTAACCGGTAAGCTATGGCAAACGCTGCCGTGGCCGCTGCACTGACGGCAGAGTCAACCAGCCACTCCTGGCATTCAAAATAGATCAGCGGGGAGGGTTTAGAGCGATGAAGCAGAAAAAAAAGTGTGGCTGTAGCTCCCCCGATGATCGTTGAAAAAATCTCGTAAGCCAGGGCAAGGTCAAACTCCGGTATATACCCACCGGTGATGAGTTTGCAGATAGAAAAAGACAGTAAGGCAAGGCAAAGTCCCAGTAAAATAATGCCTTCAAAAAAAAGCATTAATGGCTCAAGGGTCGGGTAACCATAAGGGCTTTCAGGGGATGGCGGCAGCTTGACGATCTGGGATATCCTGACGTTTGCCATCATCGTCAAGGTGCAAAGCAGGGAATAACAACCGTCCAGCAGTACAGCGTTTGAGCGGCTGTAGAAGGCTACGAGAATACCTGTCACTCCAAAAAAAAGCTCCAGCACAACAGAATAGCGCAGGATGTTGAGCTCATTTAGCTGTAGCCAGTGATACATATTGTGCTCATCATAGGTCTTTCAGGAGCGTTAGAACCTGCTCTTTACCATCGTTGTCGATGACTAAGCTATGAGACATTGCACTGTCTCGAATGAAGGCATTCATTCCCGGATTTTTAATTGGGTAATTACCAGGGTTCGCTTAAAGGTCATCATGGCAAATCAGGTATGATTTATAGCAAATCACAGAGCCACGTGTGCTTTATTCTGTGCTGAAAAAGCAGGGAGTCATATTATCCCTTCAGGTGTCTCAGCTTCAGGGATTAAGGGATAACTCTCCACGTTGGGTAGCTGGTAGTGCCACCACACGGTTGCCAAGGGCTTAAAACCGGCAATATTCATCACGCCTGCCAGCATAAGTCGGTTGCGCTGTGCTTCTTCTGAAACCAGAGCGTTGCCATGATGGGCCAGCGGACGAAAGTCATCAAATTGGCTGCCCATGTCAAGCTCTCTGCCAAAACGGTCGGTGATGGTGAGATCTACCGCAACGCCTCTGCAATGTGGGCAGGGATCGGATTCCGGGTTGCCAACATAGTCAGGGTTCGGCATGTGGTGAAACAGGATGTGCTGTGCCGACAATGGACGAAAGGCATCCCAGATTTTGAGCCGGAGATTCAGTGGTCTGAGCAGCTCGGTCGCTTTCAGCAGGCAAGTCAGTGCGTCAATATGCAGAAAGCATTGGCTGCTTTGGTAAATGGGCTTGCCGGTAAAGTTGTTGCTACTGGCATAGGTAATATCAAGTGTAACGGGGTGGTGCTTTTCGCTAAGTAGAACCAGATTGCCATTACTATTTATTGTCGTCACTGGAGTCTCCATACCAGGGCAAATAGCAAGCATAGTCACTATTTCACAGGTTTCCTGTATTTTTAGCGGGATATGGGGATCTGTTCATGCTGAGTCTGTTGAAGGGCGAGAACTTCTGCCCCACATCATTTTGCCACTACCTGAAAACCAAACATCTGAACTATCAGTAAACAAATCGGTCTTGTATGCAAAACCCTTTATTCAGGTCAGCATGTTTATGGAAAGTCTTCATCAGTCAATTCCCAGGTGTACGCCACTGACTCGTTGCGAGCAGAACTTTGATTTGCAATTGGGGCCACAGTGCAAGGTTTATGCCCTGGCCGTTGTGCATCATGTTTTATGTGCCTGCGGCCAGCTACTGCCCTACAAAAATGGTGATGCGAGTGCATTAAGCGCGCGTAAAATTGCCAAGTCCTGCGGTTCAGCCGTTGGTGAGATTACCTCGCCCGAGCTGTTCCAGAAAGTGGCCTGCGGGATGGGAATGGCCACCAGTTTACATGAATATAAAGACCCGGTTGAGATGGTGTCGCTGCTCGACCATGCCTTTCGAGCGGGACGTCATGTCATCGTTTTTGTCCAGATGGACCAGGATACCATCAGTCACCCGGCCTCATCCGACTGCCACAGTCAGTGGCTTGAGCACGCCATTGTGGTTGTCGGTTGGGGTTCAGACACTCTGACAACGCTTAAAGCCGAGGTTGATGTCAGTAAAGTGGAGTACAAAACCCTCAGCGTGACCTGTTTTAACCGATCCGGTGGTATAGAAGACATCAGCCTGTCCGAGATCTACAACAGCTCCTGTCAGGTGGCGGAACAGAGAAAGTGTGAGCGTTTCTACAAACATTTGACTCTCAAGCACCATTTACCAGATCGTACTATCAAGGACTCCTGGCTTGGCATCTGCAATTCATTTCGCAAAGGTAGGGGTTCTTGCTACTGGCACGATTTTGATTCCAGTTACCATCTTTACCTCAAGCTTCATCGCGAAAAGTATCCGGATTTGTACATATCCTACGACTCGGATGCCTTATTCGACAGGGCTGCATCGGGGCTTATTCCTGAAATTGTTACCCGCGAATCATTTTCGGACAACGGCAGTTTCCGAAAGAAACTGGTCGTTGTCTCCTTGAAGACGACAGATGATACCCATCGTGCGTTCTGACTCCCGTGATGGGCATCTGATAACTTTGATGCTTGGTCGGGCTTGTGGCGCGTGTTATTAAACTTGTATCGATTATCAGCTGCGCTGGTCGAAAAAACTGAAGATATACAAGACCAGCAGGTGGCTTTATGGACGGAGTATCCGGGAATGGGAGCGATCGGCCTGTGGATGGTCAGGATCAGAAACTACCAGGACAGTCAGTTGTGAGCGTGGTGGATAATGCTGAAAAGGCGTTACCTGAGTCTGAGCTCCATCATCATGAAACGGGTTTACGGGCACGAAGCGTATCCGGAACGGATCTCTCTGTGGGCTGGTCTAGCGCAGATGAAGACGCCTCCAGCGGGGACGAGGACAGTGCTGACAGTGTCAACGGTGATGAAGGTTTTGCTGATGTTGAGATTCCCGGCCTCAACAGTAGTCTGGATTCTTTTTCCCGGGCAGATGAAGACGACGATAACGATATCATCTTCAGAGATGACAACTCATCCGGGATTGGAAGTGCGCCAACGACTCCCGGCGAGAAACCAGAAGACCCCTGGTCGGTGCCTGCCAGCGCTGAAGAAAAGTTACCCAGGCCGGTCTCCTTGGGGGAAAATCCAGATAAGTCCAACGCTACTGCCAGTGAAATCAGCTGTAATAGTAATGCTGAATCTTCAGCCTGCGAGACGCTTGTGGTCAGATACTCACCCCGTGCCCCGGCAAAGAAGCCATGGATAATCCGAAGCCGCAGTATTGATGCCAGTGATGAAGAGGCTAAGGCGGTTTATGAGGCCGATCATCATGAGGCTCTGTTGCTCAGGTCGCTGAGCAGTGATTTTATTATCGGTTTTATTGGCTTTAACGGAATCATTGATACGAAGGACTACACCACGGAGCTGGTGCTCCAGGATGGCGGACTCAATATGGCCCGGGCGATCACTCAGGTGCTGCCGGATGAACGCGTCCCGACCATCGTTTCCTGGCTGTATGATCTGGCTCGTGGTCTGACGGTGCTGAAGCAGAACCGCATTTTGCACCGGGATATCAAACCGGACAATCTGCTGGTTGATATGATTGCGAACCGTCTGCGGATCGCCGATTTTGGTAATGCCCACCGGGTGGTTGAGGACCGCTTTCCCTGCGATGCCTCCGGTTCTGCCCGCTATTCTGCGCCAGAAGTGAGAGAGTGCAAGCGACAGAATTACAGTGCTGATATTTACTCCGCTGGCATCTCATTTGTTGAGATTATGATGGATGCAGACTTGTTAACCATGCATACCTGGCAGGAATTTTGCCGAGAGAAGTTACCGGTAACACTTGCTGAACCTCATTGTCAGCATCGGTCAGCTCCCGAGCTGACGGCATTGGTCAACGGGATGATTGAAAAAAAAGCCAATCGGCGACCCTGGGCGGAAACGATTGTGCACGCACTGCAGGGGCATGGTTTGCAACCATAAGTCGTTAACCAAATGAAATCGTATTTTCTGGCTAAGTGAGGAAGCGGTTACGTCAGTGTCGATGGTTTCTGCTCCGGTTTAATAATGGGGTAGCTTGCAGCCTCCGGCAGTTGATAGTGCCACCATTCAGTATCTAAAGGGTCAAAGCCAGCAAGATTCATGACGCCTGCCAGAAGCAGACGGTTGCGCTGCGCCTCAGCAGAAATCTGTTTATTGCCATGGTGTGCCAGGGGGCGGAAGTCATCAAATGGGGTTCCCATCTCAAGCTCATGACCAAAATGGTCAATAATAGTCAGGTCAATTGCTATCCCACGGCAGTGGCTGCACAGGCCGCTCTCCGGGTCGGAAACGTAATCAGGATCAGGAAAAAGCAGGAATAATTCTGCCTGAGCCGTTATTGGCCTGAAAGCATCCCATACTTTCAATTTCAAATTCAGTGGACGTAACAGCTCTGAAGCTCGTTTGATTCCCTGCGCGGCCAGTGGGTGAAGATAACAGTCGTGGCTTTTATAAAGCGGATGTCCGGTAAAATTCTTGCTGGTCGCATACGCCATTTCGATATCAATGCCAAACTGTTCTGCGGTAATGAGTTTCAGTTCTGTGGGCGCTTTCATGAAGACGATCTCACGTTTATATAGCAGGAGAATTGGCTGTGACCAGATAGAAAGAGTGTATTGAACTCAGTGTTTCAAGCGCTGGCTTTAAACCGCAGGAGTTATTATTTATCTGAGTTTAGACGATGGGCAGAAAGGGAGTATTAAGCCCGGTATCGCTTTTGCGAGAGATACCGGGATAGAAAAGCAACTGAGGATTAACTGCGATCTGTTACAGCTATGTAGTCACGTTTTGTCTCACCGGTGTATAGCTGACGAGGACGCCCAATACGGTAATCACCGCTGATCATCTCATGCCAGTGGGCAATCCAGCCCGGAGTTCGACCGGTAGCAAAGATTACCGTGAACATTTCGGTTGGAATACCCAGTGCCTTGAGAATAATCCCGGAGTAGAAGTCCACATTGGGGTAGAGCTTCTTCTTGATAAAGTACTCATCCTCCAGGGCGATTTTCTCCAGACGCTTGGCAATCCGGAACAGAGGATCATCTTCAAGGCCCAGTTCCGTCAGCACTTCATCGCAGGTTTGCTTCATGACTTTGGCGCGAGGGTCAAAGTTCTTGTAAACACGGTGGCCAAAGCCCATCAGGCGGAATGGGTCGTCTTTGTCTTTTGCTTTGGCAATGTACTCATCGATATTGGCTTCATCACCAATCTCGTTCAGCATCACCAGCACCGCTTCATTGGCACCGCCATGAGCAGGGCCCCAGAGGGCAGCGATACCGGCGGCGATACAGGCAAATGGGTTGGCTCCGGAAGAGCCTGCAAGACGAACGGTGGAGGTGGAGGCATTCTGCTCGTGGTCCGCATGGAGCAGGAAAATGCGATCCATTGCCTTGGCCAGAACAGGCTTGACTTCATACTCTTCACAGGGTGTGGCAAACATCATGTGGAGGAAGTTGCCACCGTAGCTCAGGTCATTGCGTGGGTAAACAAACGGCTGGCCAATGGAGTATTTGTAGGCCATGGCAGCAAGCGTAGGCATTTTGGAAATCAGGCGATAGGCACAGATTTCGCGATGCACTTCATTGGTGATGTCCAGTGAGTCGTGATAGAACGCCGACAGGGCTCCGACAACACCACACATAACCGCCATTGGGTGAGCATCACGACGGAATCCGGAAAACAGATCGCTCATCTGTTCATGGAGCATGGTGTGACGCATGATGGTGTTTTCGAACTTTTCTTTTTCCTGGCGGTTGGGGAGGTCTCCATAAAGCAGCAGGTAACAGGTTTCCAGATAATCAGACTGCTCGGCCAGCTGCTCTATTGGATAGCCACGATGCAGGAGGATACCTTTGTCGCCATCGATGTAAGTAATTTTCGACTCACAGGATGCAGTGGAAACGAAGCCCGGATCGTAGGTGAACAGACCGTTGGAAGTCAGCCCCCTGACATCAACAACATCAGGCCCGAGAGAGCCTGAATAAATGGGTAACTCCAGTGTCTGGTCCGTGCCGTCAATGGAGAGTAGAGCTTTCTTGTCAGCCATTTATGGCCTCCTGTCATGCCGTTTGGTCTCGTTATAGTTACTTTAGATGGATACTTTTTACAAAATGAAGCCGGAAAAAATCACAAATAAAGCCGGGAGTCTGTTTAAAAAAAATATTCAAATTAGTTGTAAGTAGCTCCCTTTTACGGTTTGACCACTATAGAGACATAAATTTTTTTGTCAAACGAACTGATTATGAATGTAATCCGTAACAAATCTATGAAATACGGCTTGGTCTTTTAAGGGTAATTGCCTAACAAGGTGAGCAATTGTAATTACCTGTTAGAGTGTATATACTCCGATCCCGAAGCCGTTAGGGTTGGTTCTTCGGTCCACCGGCTTTAAATTGAGGGGAAATCGTATATTTCGCATTTAGCGTTTCTCCACTTGCTTGTCGTAGGGTCCAGAGAACCTGGATGTTCTTGCTGATTCTGCTGTGTACGCTACCGAGCGTTGGGGCAAAAGAGTGAATAGCAAAAGACCTGTCAATCTCGATATAACAACAATCAAATTACCCCTGCCTGCATACACTTCGATATTGCACCGCATATCGGGTGTTATCCTGTTTATTGGTTTGGGTTTTATTCTTTATGGACTGGAATTGTCGCTTGCTTCCGAGGAGTCATTTGACGCTCTCAAGGCCTTGCTGTCAGCTCCCCTGGCAAAATTCATAATCTGGGGCATTCTGTCTGCCCTGATTTATCATTTGATTGCCGGAGTGAAACATCTGTTGATGGATATGGATGTGGGTGATGGCAAGGAGTCTGGAAGTCTCGGATCAATTGTGACTCTGGTTCTTTCAACAGTGCTGATTATCCTTGCGGGGGTTTGGGTATGGTAACCAATATCACCAATTTGTCCCGCAGTGGGCTTTATGACTGGATGCTGCAAAGGCTGACGGCAGTGGTTCTTGGTGTCTATTCAGTGTTTCTGCTGGGCTATCTGGTTATCAATCCGGATCTGCAGTATGAGCAGTGGGGTGAGCTCTTTGATGAAACCTGGATGCGGATTTTTACCCTGCTGGCGTTGATCTCTATCCTGGCTCATGCCTGGATCGGTATGTGGACGATCACCACTGACTATTTTAATGATCGCGCTTTTGGTAGTAAGTCTGTCCTTATCCGTTTTCCTTTGCAGGTTGTGTGCTTTATTGCCCTGTTCAGTTATGTGATCTGGGGCGTGCAAATTCTTTGGGGGCTTTAACCGATGTCAGCACTTCGTACCCTGACCTATGATGCCATCGTTATAGGTGGTGGGGGAGCAGGCATGCGTGCCGCGCTCCAGCTTACCCAGGCCGGAATTAAAACGGCCTGCGTCAGTAAAGTATTTCCTACCCGTTCTCACACGGTATCTGCCCAGGGCGGTATCACCTGTGCTATTGCCAGTGCCGATCCTAAAGATGACTGGCGCTGGCATATGTTCGATACCGTGAAAGGCTCCGACTATATTGGTGACCAGGACGCCATTGAGTATATGTGTTCGGTGGGTCCGCAGGCGGTTTTCGAGCTGGAGCACATGGGCTTGCCATTCTCCCGGACTGAAGAGGGACGAATTTACCAGCGTCCGTTCGGAGGTCAGTCCAAAGATTTTGGTAAGGGTGGTCAGGCCGCCAGAACCTGTGCAGCGGCAGACCGTACTGGTCACGCACTGTTGCACACCTTGTATCAGGCTAACCTGAAGGGCGGCACAACCTTCCTTAATGAGTGGTATGCCGTTGATCTGGTGAAGAATCAGAAAGGTCAGGTTGCCGGTGTTATCGCCATTGATATTGAAAGTGGCGAAACCGTTTATATCAAAGCAAAAGCCACAGTCATGGCCACCGGTGGTGCAGGTCGTATTTACGCTTCCACTACCAATGCCCTGATCAATACCGGTGACGGTATCGGTATGGCTTTGCGTGCCGGATATCCGATGCAGGATATGGAGATGTGGCAGTTCCATCCTACAGGCATTCATGGTGCAGGCGTACTGGTGACAGAGGGTTGCCGTGGCGAAGGTGGTTACCTGATTAACAGTGAGGGCGAACGCTTTATGGAGCGTTATGCGCCAAACGCCAAAGACCTTGCTGGCCGGGATGTCGTTGCCCGTTCTATGGTGATCGAGATTCTTGAAGGGCGTGGTTGTGGTCCCAATAAGGATCACGTTCTGCTGAAGCTGGATCATCTCGGTGAAGAGACTCTGAACCTGCGTCTGCCCGGTATCTGTGAACTGTCTAAAACCTTTGCACATGCCGATCCTGTGAAAGTGCCGGTACCTGTGGTGCCCACCTGCCATTATATGATGGGTGGGATTCCCACCAACGTTGGCGGTCAGGCTCTGCGTCAGGATGGGGCCGGTAATGATGAAGTGATTGAAGGCCTTTATGCCTGTGGTGAGGCGGCCTGTGTTTCTGTTCATGGTGCCAACCGTCTGGGTGGTAACTCTCTGCTGGATCTGGTGGTCTTTGGTCGCGCTGCTGGCCTGCAGATTGAGAAAAACCTGAAAGATGGCTTTGACTCTGTGGACGCCTCAGACAGTGATGTGGAAGCAGCCTTGTCACGACTCGATCGTCTGAACAAATCAAGCAGTGGTGAAAGCGTTGCCAAAGTGCGTGCTGACTTGCAGAACACCATGCAGCTCTATTTTGGTGTGTTCCGTGAAGGTGAGAGCATGCAGAAAGGTCTCAAGCTGCTGGATGAGCTGGGTGAGCGCCTGGCCAATCTTCATCTGGAGGACAAGAGCCAGGCATTCAACACCGCCAGGGTTGAAGCACTTGAGTTGGAAAACCTGTATCAGGTGGCTTATGCAACAGCTGTTTCCGCCGAGGTCAGAACAGAGTCCCGTGGTGCTCATGCCCGTAATGATTACCAGGAGCGGGATGATGAAAACTGGCTGGCGCACTCGCTTTACTCACCGATTAATCAATCAGTAAGTAAGCGTGCTGTTAACTTTGCTCCGGCAACCATGGAGGCATTTCCTCCCAAGGCAAGAAGCTACTGAGGGAGAGAGGCTTATGAAGGTAAGTATCTATCGCTATAACCCGGAAGCCGACAAAAAGCCCTACATGATGGACTTTGATGTCGATATCCCGGAAGGCCGGGACCTGATGGTTCTGGACGTTCTGAATCTGATTAAAGAGCAGGATCCAACGCTGGTTTACCGACGTTCCTGTCGAGAGGGTGTTTGTGGCTCCGATGGCTTGAGTATTGGCGGTACCAATGGCCTGGCCTGCATTACCCCTTTGTCAGAAGCTGTCAGGGGAAATAAGCTGGTCATTCGTCCACTGCCCGGGTTGCCAGTAATCAGAGACCTGGTGGTTGATATGAGTCTGTTCTATAAGCAGTACGAAAAGATCAAGCCATACCTGATTAACGATACGCCAGCGCCAGCCATTGAACGGCTCCAGTCCCCGGAAGACAGGGAGAAACTGGATGGGCTTTATGAGTGTATTCTTTGCGCCTGTTGCTCAACAGCCTGCCCTTCCTTCTGGTGGAACCCTGATAAATTTGTTGGTCCTTCCGGCCTGTTGCAAGCTTATCGTTTCCTTGCCGATAGCAGGGATACAGCGACAGAGGAGCGTCTGGCAGATCTTGATGACCCATTCAGTGTTTTCCGTTGCCGGGGAATCATGAACTGCGTCAATGTCTGCCCCAAAGGCTTGAACCCGACACGGGCTATTGGTCATATCAGGCAGATGTTGTTTAAGAGTGCAACATAGTATAGTTGCGGGTCATTCCAGCCTGTCTTTGCTGGTTGGTGGTAAAAAGGTACCCCTGTAAATTCTTTTTCCGGGGTACTCAAGAACCATAAAGCTGAAAAGTCAGCTATGCTCTGTCAGGAGAGTGCAGGCGACCTCTGACAATACAAAGCCTGTAATTGAATATATTTTTAAACTAAATAAACTGTGCTGCTGCCATCCGGAATTATGGGGCCGCAATAGCTTGAACCAGCAGGGGCGGTCGGAAAACATCCGACCCTATCTGAGGGGGATCGTTCACTGACTGGCTATCGACATCATCAGTGACCTCTGTTTTTCAGCCAGTCAGGCTTGTCAAAGCAGATTTCCCGGGATAAGCCCCAGACTCACGGGGTAATGATCATGCAAGAAGGTGTAATGCAGCGGATGTGGAGTTCTTCCCACATTGCAGGGGGAAATGCTGCATACGTCGAGGATATGTACGAACGCTATCTGCGCGATCCCAACAGCGTAGAAGTACAGTGGCGTGACTATTTTGAAAAGTTGCCCCCGGTAAGTGGTGGTGGAGCGGATGTTCCACATTCTACCATCCAGGAAAATTTCATCCTTATGGCGCGTCAGCGTCAGACTACCCGCCCGATTCAGACATCATCGGTTTCAAGTGATCACGAACGCAAGCAGGTTCAGGTTTTGCGTTTGATCAGCGCTTTTCGGATTCGCGGTCATCAGCAGGCTGTTATTGATCCTCTCGGTGTGATGAAACGGGAAGAGTTTCCTGATCTATCCCTGGCATACCACGGTCTCAGCGAAGCGGATCTGGATACCGAGTTTCATACTTCAACGTTGTTTATTGGCAAGGAGCACGCTTCTCTCCGGGAAATATACGATGCCTTAAAAGCCACCTATTGCCAGTCAATTGGTGTTGAATATATGCACATTCCCCAGACAGAAGAACGCCGCTGGTTTCAGAGTCGTATGGAAAGTGTTCGCAGCCGCCCGGAAGTAGGAGTAGAAGCCAAGCTGCACTTGCTGGAACGATTGACTGCAGCGGAAGGTCTGGAAAAATACCTGGGGACCAAGTTTCCCGGAACCAAACGGTTTGGCCTGGAAGGTGGTGAGTCTCTGATCCCCATGCTGGATGAGATTATTCAGCGCTCCGGCTCCTATGGTTCGAAGGAGCTGGTGATCGGCATGGCTCACCGTGGCCGCTTGAACGTACTGGTCAATATTCTGGGTAAGAAGCCCGGAGATCTGTTTGACGAATTTGAAGGCAAGAAGCTGGTTGAACGCGGCTCTGGTGATGTGAAATACCATCAGGGCTTCTCTTCCAATGTGATGACGCCGGGTGGTGAGGTGCATCTTGCCCTGATGTTTAACCCATCGCATCTGGAAATTGTTACCCCGGTGGTTGAGGGTTCAGTCAGAGCCCGTCAGGACCGTCGAAAAGATTCAGTGGGCAACAAAGTAGTGCCAATTGCCATTCACGGTGATGCCGCTTTTGCGGGGCAGGGGGTTGTGATGGAAACCCTGCAAATGTCCCAGACCCGTGCCTATAAAACCGGTGGCACCATCCATATCATCATTAACAACCAGGTTGGCTTTACCACCAGTTTCCGTGAAGATGCCCGTTCCACAGAATACTGTACCGATGTTGCCAAGATTGTCGGGGCACCGATCCTTCATGTTAACGGTGATGACCCTGAGGCGGTTCAGTTTGCTACCAAACTGGCCCTTGATTACCGCATGGAGTTCCATAAAGACATTGTTGTAGACCTGGTCTGTTACCGTCGGCGCGGGCACAATGAGGCGGATGAGCCGTCCGCCACTCAGCCGATGATGTACAGCAAGATTAAATCCCACACGACCACCAGGGATCTTTATGCCAAGGTTCTGCTGGGTGAAGGTGTGATCAGTGAGGCGGCTGATAAAGAGCTGGTAGAGAGTTTCCGTAATGCCCTCGACAACGGTGAGCATGTGGTCAAGGCCCTGGTAAAAGAGCCTAATAAAGAGCTCTTTGTGGATTGGGCACCCTATCTTGGTCACGAATGGACTGCCCGCCATGATACCCGTGTCGCTGTGGGAACACTGCAATCATTAGGTCAGAAGCTGTGTGAAATACCCGAAGGTTTTGTGCTGCAGCGCCAGGTCAGCAAGATCGTTGAGGATCGTCGCAAAATGGCGGCAGGTGCCCTGCCGATTAACTGGGGGTGTGCTGAACTGCTGGCCTATGCGTCACTGCTGATGGAAGGCAGTGAAGTTCGAATTACCGGGCAGGATGTCGGTCGGGGAACATTTTCTCACCGCCATGCGGTATTCCATAACCAGAAAGATGGCTCGACCCTGGTGAACCTGACCAAACTTTCCCCGGAGCAGCCACGATTCCAGATCTGGGACTCATTCCTGTCCGAAGAAGCGGTTCTGGCTTTTGAGTACGGCTACGCAGCAACAACGCCCAATGCACTGGTTATCTGGGAAGCTCAGTTTGGTGATTTTGCCAACGGTGCCCAGGTGGTTATTGACCAGTTTATTTCCAGTGGCGAGCACAAGTGGGGGCGCCTTTCAGGCCTCACCATGCTGCTGCCCCATGGTTATGAAGGTCAAGGACCGGAGCACTCATCGGCAAGGCTTGAGCGTTTCTTGCAGCTGTGTGCCGAACACAATATTCAGGTCTGCGTTCCGACAACGCCAGCCCAGGTGTTCCACATGTTGAGACGGCAGATGCTGCGTCCGCTGCGTAAACCGTTGGTGGCATTTACCCCCAAGAGTTTGCTCCGTCACAAACAGGCCACCTCCTCTCTGGAAGAGCTGGCGGAAGGCAGTTTCCAGACGATTATCCCTGAGGTTGACGGTCATGAGCCATCAGCGATCACCCGGATGATTATGTGCTCAGGAAAGGTCTACTATGACCTGCTGGAAAAGAAGAGAACGGAAGGGCTGACTGATACGGTGATTATCCGCATTGAACAGCTTTACCCATTCCCTCAGGATGATCTGGATGAACTCATTGTCAGTTATCCAAACCTGAAAGATGTGGTCTGGTGTCAGGAAGAGCCAATGAACCAGGGGGCGTGGTACTGTAGTCAGCATCACATGCGTCGCTCAGTTGCCGTTCATCCGAATAAAACAATGAGTCTCAAGTACGCAGGGCGCGAAGCATCAGCCGCTCCGGCATGTGGCTATATGTCAATACATGCCCAGGAACAGCAGCAATTGGTAAATGATGCTTTCAGCATTTGAATAATGATAATTTACTGCTCATGCTGAGCAGTAATATTGGTTAAACGGCCAGCAGGTACTATTTATCGATCTGGCCAGAGCGTTTAACACAGTTTCTGTGAATAACGCTTAAAGGGGCGAAGACGCAAAGGATCAATAATGGCCACAGAAATTAAAGCACCTACCTTTCCTGAATCCGTTGCTGATGGCACCGTTGCAACCTGGCACAAGCAGCCCGGTGAACAATGCCATCGGGATGAACTGCTGGTTGATATTGAAACCGATAAAGTGGTTCTTGAAGTTGTTGCACCGGCAGATGGTGTTTTGAGTGAAATTATCAAGCCTGAAGGTGAAGTTGTTCTCAGCAGTGAAGTGGTTGGAATTTTCCAGGAGGGGGCTTCTGCTGGCACCGCCCCGGCTGCCGCTGAAGCTTCAGCTACTCCTGCAGCTTCACCGGAAGCCATTAAGGAAGAGCCCATTCTCAATCCTGCAGCACGCCGGATGGCTGATGAGAAAGGCCTTGATCCAGCAGCTATTCCCGGTACCGGTAAAGGTGGCCGTGTAACCAAGGAAGATGTGGTTCGTCATGTTGAAGCTGGTGCTCAGGTGTCACCAGCCCCGACAGTTGATGCCACTCCGGCAGTGTCCACGGCTGCTGCACCAGCACCTCAGGTCGAGGCAACCGCACCGGTGTTTGCCGGTGAGCGTGTAGAGAAACGGGTACCCATGACCCGCCTGCGAGCCAAGGTTGCCGAGCGTCTGGTTCAGGCCCAGCAGAATGCGGCCATGTTGACTACTTTCAACGAGATCAACATGAAACCGGTTATGGAGCTTCGTGCCCAGTACAAAGATACCTTTGAGAAGCGTCATGGCGTACGACTTGGTTTTATGTCTTTCTTTGTCAAGGCCTGTGTTGAAGCGCTCCGCCGTCATCCAGTGGTCAACGCCTCTATTGATGGCAATGATATTGTCTACCATGGCTACCAGGATATTGGTGTTGCCGTTTCCAGTGATCGCGGGCTGGTAGTACCAGTGCTTCGTAACACCGAAGATATGAGCCTTGCTGATATTGAGGCAAAAATCCGTGAGTTCGGTAAAAAGGCAATGGATGGCAAGCTCGGCATCGATGAAATGACCGGTGGAACGTTCACCATTTCCAATGGCGGTGTATTCGGTTCACTGTTGTCAACGCCCATCCTGAATCCACCACAGTCGGCCATCCTGGGAATGCATAAAATTCAGGAACGTCCCATGGCGGTTAACGGCAAGGTTGAAATTTTACCCATGATGTACCTTGCCCTGTCCTATGACCACCGTCTGCTGGATGGCAAGGACGCAGTTACCTTTCTTGTGACCATCAAGGAACTGCTGGAAGATCCGGCCAGAATGCTTCTGGACGTTTGATTCCGGATTGTACCGGGCAGCCTTATTTTTTCTATTAAGCGGTGCTGCCCATTATTGACTTGACCCGTATACCTTGTTTTATAAACCGTTTTGGAAATAACTTATGGCAAATCAGTTCGACGTGGTAGTTATTGGCGCAGGCCCTGCCGGTTACGTCTGTGCTATTCGTGCAGCCCAGCTGGGGCTGAAAACTGCCTGTATCGAGAAGTGGTCCGATGACAAGGGTAAGGCCAAACTGGGCGGTACCTGCCTGAATGTTGGCTGTATCCCTTCCAAGGCCCTTCTGGATAGCTCCCACAAATTTATTGAAGCCAAGGAAGATTTTGTCAGGCACGGCATTAAGCACAGCGGTGTAGATATCGATGTCCCTGCAATGCTTGCCCGCAAGGACAATATTGTGAACCAGCTGACTACCGGTGTTACCGGTCTGTTCAAGGCAAATGGTGTGACCTTGCTGGAAGGTGCCGGTAAAGTGCTGTCTGGCAAGCAGGTTGAATTAACCAGGGCTGACGGTTCTGTCGAAGTGGTTGATGCTGCCAACGTGGTGATTGCCACTGGCTCCCGTCCCATTGAAATTCCCCCCACACCGCTGACTGAAGGCCTTATTGTTGACTCTACCGGTGCTCTTGAGTTTCAGGAAGTCCCGAAGCGTCTCGGGGTTATTGGTGCCGGTGTTATTGGTCTGGAACTGGGGTCTGTCTGGGGAAGGCTGGGCGCTGAAGTGGTTGTCCTTGAAGCCCAGGATAAATTCCTGGCCCTGGCTGACCAGCAAATCGCCAAAGAAACCCAGAAGATTTTCAAAAAGCAGGGACTGGACATTCGCCTGGGTGCACGGGTGACCGGTTCTGAAGTCAAGGGTAGCGAAGTTGAAGTAACCTATCAGGATGCCAATGGTGATGAACAGAAGCTGACCTTTGATAAACTGATTGTTGCTGTCGGTCGTCGCCCCTATACAGAAAACCTGCTGGCTACTGACTCCGGTGTCAATCTGGATGAACGCGGTTTTATTTTTGTTGATGATAACTGTGCCACTGACGTTCCCGGCGTTTATGCGGTTGGGGACGTGGTCCGGGGTCCGATGCTCGCTCATAAGGGCAGTGAAGAAGGCATTATGGTGGCGGAAATCATTGCTGGTCAGAAAGCACAGATGAACTATGACCTGATTCCTTCGGTGATTTATACTCACCCTGAAGTGGCATGGGTTGGTAAAACCGAAGAAGAAGTCAAGGCCAGTGGTGACGAGTACAAAGTGGGTACCTTCCCGTTTGCCGCCAGTGGTCGTGCGCTGGCTGCCAATGATACCCATGGCATGGTCAAGGTGATTGCCGACAAGGTAACGGACCGTATTCTTGGCGTTCATGTTGTGGGCCCAAGCGCAGCTGAGCTGGTGCAACAGGGGGTTATTGCCATGGAGTTCGCTGCCAGCAGTGAAGATCTTGCGCTGACCATTTTCTCACACCCAACCCTGAGTGAAGCACTGCACGAAGCAGTTCTGGCGGTTGATGGCCACGCTATCCATATTGCCAATCGCAAACGTCGTTAAACGTATCTTAAGGGGAGCGGTCAGGGTCGACTTGCTCCTTTCTTCATAGACAATATCCAGGGATATGGTTTGACGAGAAACTTAAAAACAACGCTCAAATAAGAAAGAGGGCCGCGTCAGAATGAATCTTCATGAATATCAGGGCAAACAACTCTTTGCCAAATATGGACTGCCCGTCTCTCAGGGCGTCGCTGCGGATACGCCAGAGCAGGCTGCTGCTGCTGCCGATGAAATCGGTGGTAATCAGTGGGTGGTTAAGGCCCAGGTGCACGCCGGTGGTCGTGGTAAGGCGGGTGGTGTGAAGCTGGTCTCCAGCAAAGACGAAATCCGCGCGTTCGCCGAGCAGTGGTTAGGTAAAAACCTGGTCACTTATCAGACCGATGAAAATGGCCAGCCGGTCAGCAAGATACTGGTTGAAAGCTGCACTGATATTGATCAAGAGCTTTATCTTGGCGCTGTTGTTGATCGCGCAACCCGTCGCATCGTGTTTATGGCCTCCACTGAAGGTGGGGTTGAAATTGAGAAGGTGGCGGAAGAAACACCGGAAAAAATCCTTAAGGCGACCATTGATCCCCTGACCGGTGCCCAACCTTATCAGGCCCGTGAGCTGGCTTTCAAACTGGGTCTGGAAGGAAAGCAGATCAAGCAGTTTACCCAGATTTTCCTTGGTCTGGCGAAACTCTTCCAGGAATGCGACCTTGCCCTGCTGGAGATCAACCCGCTGGTAATCACCAAAGAAGGTGACCTGCACTGCCTGGATGCGAAAATCAACATTGATAGCAACGCCCTGTACCGTCAGCCACAGTTAAAAGCCATGCATGATCCTTCCCAGGAAGATGCCCGTGAAGCCCATGCCGCTGAGTGGGAGCTTAACTACGTCGCACTGGATGGCAACATTGGCTGCATGGTGAATGGTGCAGGCCTTGCTATGGGGACCATGGATATCGTTAAGCTGCATGGCGGTGCGCCTGCCAACTTCCTGGATGTTGGTGGTGGTGCAACCAAAGAGCGTGTCACCGAAGCCTTCAAGATCATTCTCTCTGATGACAGTGTGAAAGCCGTTCTGGTCAATATCTTTGGTGGTATTGTCCGCTGTGATCTGATTGCTGAAGGTATTATCGGTGCGGTTAAAGAAGTCGGCGTTGAAGTTCCTGTCGTGGTTCGCCTGGAGGGCAACAATGCCGACCTGGGTGCGCAGACCCTTGCCAACAGTGGACTTGATATCATCGCGGCCAACAGTTTGACCGAGGCTGCCCAACAGGTAGTTAAGGCAGCGGGGAACCAGTAATGAGCATTTTAATTAATAAAGACACCAAAGTTATCTGCCAGGGGTTCACCGGTGCCCAGGGGACTTTTCACTCCGAACAGGCCATTGCTTACGGCACTCGCATGGTGGGTGGCGTAACACCGGGCAAAGGTGGTCAGACTCATCTGGACCTGCCCGTCTTCAATACGGTGGCTGAAGCGGTTGATCAGACCGGTGCAGAAGCGTCGGTTATCTATGTTCCTGCGCCTTTCTGTAAGGACTCCATTCTTGAAGCTGCTTATGCTGGCATCAAGTTGATTGTCTGCATCACTGAAGGTATTCCTACGCTGGATATGCTGGAATGCAAGGTCAAGTGTGATGAATTGGGTGTTCGTCTTATCGGTCCCAACTGCCCGGGTGTTATCACGCCAGGTGAGTGCAAGATCGGTATTATGCCGGGCCATATCCATCTGCCGGGCAAGGTGGGTATTGTTTCCCGTTCCGGCACGCTGACCTATGAAGCGGTCAAACAGACCACCGATTATGGCTTTGGTCAGTCTACCTGTGTTGGTATTGGTGGTGACCCTATTCCCGGTTCCAACTTTATCGATATTCTGGAACTGTTCCAGAATGATGACAAGACTGAAGCTATCGTGATGATTGGTGAAATCGGTGGTTCTGCTGAAGAAGAAGCGGCTGCTTATATCAAGGAGCATGTCACCAAACCTGTCGTCTCTTACATTGCCGGTGTCACAGCGCCTCCGGGCAAGCGGATGGGCCATGCCGGTGCGATTATTGCCGGTGGTAAGGGGACTGCCGATGAGAAGTTTGCGGCACTTGAATCTGCAGGTGTCAAGACGGTTCGCAGTCTGGCGGATATCGGTGAAGCTCTGAAAGAAGTGACCGGTTGGTAAAACAACCGGTTCAGGTAACAAAAAAAAAGGCCGGATTTATATCCGGCCTTTTTTGTGATGGAAAATACTGGATCAGAGGTCAGGCTGCGTAAGCATCTTCAAGGATTTCACGGGAGGTATTGAGATCCTGGTCACCGGTCTCTGACAGAGCCGTCATGCCATGGGCTTCCAGAGCCTTGATCACGTTCTCAAGCTGGTTATGCTCAACACCATACTGCGACAGTCGTGTTTTTACACCCAGTGATTCAAAGAAATCACGGGTTTTCACAATAGCGAGATCAACCTTTTCATCGTCACTACCTTCTCTGATATCCCAAACGCGTTCTGCATACTGCACCAGTTTTGCTCGCTTCTTATCTTTGCGCAGCTTCCACAGGGATGGCAGAACCACCGCCAGACTCTGGGCGTGGTCCAGGCCAAACAGGTCAGTCAGCTCGTGGCCAATCATGTGGGTGCCCCAGTCCTGGGGAACGCCGACACCAATATAGCCATTCAGGGCCGAAGTGGCACTCCACATCAGGTTGGCTCGGGCATCGTAGTTGTCTGGCTCAGCCAGCGTTACCGGGCCCACTTCAATCAGCGTTTTCAGAATACCTTCCGCCATACGATCCTGAATCCGGGCGTCAACAGGGTAGGTAGCATACTGTTCAAGTACATGAACGAAGGCATCCACTACACCATTAGCGATTTGCACCGGTGGCAGGGTGAAGGTCAGTGATGGGTCCAGAATGGAAAACTGAGGGTAGAGTAGTGGACTCATAACCGGCAGTTTGCCAATGTCGTGAGAAATAACGGCACCCATGTTCATCTCAGAACCTGTGGCCGGTAAGGTGGCAACCGTACCCAGTGGAATGGCAGTGGTGATCGGCGCACCGGCAAAACCTGCCTTGAGCAGATCCACTTCGTCACCTTCATAAGGTGCTGCCGCAGCAACAAACTTGGTGCCATCCATGACAGAGCCGCCACCAACCGCCAGCAGGAAGTCAATGTTTTCAGCACGGACGATCTCAACTGCTTTCATCAGGGTGTTAAAGGTTGGGTTTGGCTCGATACCGCTGAACTCAAAAACTTCACGGTTACCTAATCCGGCCAGCACCTTTTCCAGGGTACCGAATTTCTTCACACTGCCACCGCCGTAAAGGACCAGTACTTTGGCATTAGCCGGTACCAGTTGATCCAGTTCCTGCAGACGGTCCTGGCCAAACACAATGTGGGTTGGATTCTGATAATTAAAATTCATCATTGCGATTCTTCCTCATTAAATTTCCTAGCCAGCGTAGATTATCCTTTCTGTGCAGGAATAGAATAACCATAACTTGCAAAGTCATGCCTAAAACGATCAGTAGTGGTTTTTTTATGTATTGGGTGAAGCTATGCTGTGCCTAAATTACCGATCAGAAGATAAGACATGACGCCATTAGCCCAGACCCTCTCTCCTTTGGCCAAAGAAGAGGGCTATAACAAAACCCATATTCCCGGCGTTGGCGTTTTTAAAGCCAGCGAATCCAGAGAACGTGAGCCACTGTGCTATAGCCAAGGTATTATCATTGTAGCCCAGAGTGCAAAACGGATTTACCTGGAGCAGCAGGCTTATGAATATAATCCGGATAACTATCTGGTACTGACTTTGCCTATTCCTGCGGAATGCGAAACCATTGTTGCTGAAGATAAGCCATTATTATCCATGCTGGTCGATATCGATATCAGCCTGTTGCATCCGCTGGTGCGATTGTTCGACCACCATCAACAGGCGACAGACACCATGGAAGATCTGTTAGAGGCACGAAGCAGTTTATATGTCAGCCCGGTGACGGATGTTTTCTCAGCAACGGTGTTAAGGCTGGCTCAGTGCCTTCACTCGCCGCTGGAGAGTGAAGCCTTAGGCAAAGGGCTGGTGCAAGAGTTGCTTTTTCATGTTCTTAACGGGGAGCAGGCTGCGCCATTATTTGCCCTGGCCAGACACAATACGCATATCGCCCGTCTGGAGCGGGCAATGAAGTATATGCACGAGCATTATGATCAGTCCCTTGATGTTGGGCACCTGGCCTCTATGGCTAATATGAGTCCATCAACCTTCCATCGTAATTTCCGGTATATGACATCATCGTCGCCTATTCAGTACCTGAAGAAACTGCGCCTGAGTCGGGCCAGAGAGTTGTTACAGGATCACGGGGTCAGAGTAAAGCAGGCAGCTGCAGAGGTTGGCTATGAGAGCCCAACGCAATTCAGCAGGGAATTTAAACGTTACTTCGGGTTAACGCCTCAGGCATGTGCGGCAGCCTGATTTTGTCAGGCGGTGGCAGGGTTGAT